>LJNA01000018.1 GCA_001304365.1 Syntrophobacter sp. DG_60
AGCAACCTTCACTGCATTTGACATCCCGACCCCCCCTATCTAATTTTGCGGTCAAAAAAGTTCACCGGCCAATCGGTCATTGCGGCCATCTCTCAAAAGATTTGGAATAGCCTCCCTAAACATTATTAAAATTAAATTTGGGTGCGTATAGGGTGCATGATAGAGTATATTTTTCCCTATTTTGCCAACCCAAAATACAGAAATGGCCGCTATTTCTCATCTTCCGATGGACTCCCCTCTTCGGCACCATATCTAGTTTTTTAGTAGGAAATGTATCCCATGATAAGGGTATCTTCGCCAAAACGGCGTATATTAATATCCTTTAAATGTATTATTTGATCCATGGAGTTTATATCCCTTCCACCAATCATAGGTATGCTATAGTGACCCCCAATAATCTTAGGGGCATAGAAAAAATAAAACTTATCTACCAACTTCTCTTTAAGGAACGAAGTCGCTACAGATGACCCGCCTTCTATTAAGATTGAAGTGATTTCCCCCTCTGCCAATTTCAATAATAATTCCTTTAAATCCATTAGATCATTTTTAAGCCCAATCTCCACAACATACGCACCTTTTTCTTCAATCTTTTTTATCTTATCCTTTGATACTTCTGATACTTCTGGCCCTGTAGCAATGAATGTCTTAGCAGGTAAATCAGGATTTAATACTTTGGCACTTAATGGAATGCGCAAATAGGTATCCAATACAATCCTTATAGGGTTTTTGGCACCAAGTAAACGTGCAGTTAATCTTGGGTCATCCTTTAAAACTGTGCCTATGCCTACTAATACCGCATCTACTCTATTACGTAAACGATGCGCAAATTTTCTTGATTTCTCATTTGTAATCCACTTGGATTCACCATTTGCCAGGGCAATTTTCCCATCCAAAGAGGCTGCTAATTTCAATATTACAAAGGGCATACCAGAAGTTACATATTTAATGAATACCTCGTTTAATCTCCTACATTCATCTTCCAGAATTCCTACCTTTACTTTAATCCCATGTGCCTTTAAATACTCAATGCCACCCCCCCTTACATTTGGGTTTGGATCAGGCATTCCTATAAACACCCTACTTACACCTGCTTCAATGATAGCTTGTGTACAAGGAGGGGTGCGTCCAAAGTGATTGCAAGGTTCTAGATTAACATATAGATCTGCCCCCCTTGCCCTTTCTCCTGCTGCTTTAAGTGCCTCTATCTCTGCATGAGGCATGCCTGCCCTTTTATGATAGCCTTGGGAAATAATTTTCCCATCTTTAACCACTACTGCCCCTACTAAGGGATTAGGTGAGGTCCTTCCCATGGTCCTCTTGGCCAATTTTATTGCATGCTTCATATAAAATATTTTATTCATCTGTTTCTTTTTTATGGGCAAGTAACCCCTTCAACTCTTGCATAAACTCAGTTACATCCTTAAAGTCTTTATATACAGAAGCAAATCTCACATATGCCACCTTATCCCACTCGTGCAATTTGCTTACTACCTTTTCCCCAATGTCTGAGGTGGGTATCTCCTTTAGGCCACTTTCCTGATAACTGTGTTCTAATTCATCAATAAATGCCTCAATTTTATTTATGCTTATAGGTCTTTTTTGACAGGCCTTTTTTATCCCCTCTAGAATCTTTTGACGATTAAACGGTTCACGTCGCCCATCCTTTTTGATTACCATTAAGCTCATTTCTTCTATGTGTTCATAGGTAGTAAAACGGCGGCTACAGGCAAGACACTGGCGCCTTCGGCGAATAGCTGCTCCCTCTTTAGACAATCTAGAATCAAGTACCCGATTATCTAAGGCACCGCAAAAAGGACACTTCATAATTAGATCGTTAAATAGTTAATTCGTGGAATAGTCAATTCGGTTAATTCGTGGAATAGTAAAACCATCCATCGTTGGGTGCTTCTCTTGAAACGATTTAACCATTATACGATTTAACCATTCAACAACTCAACGACTTAACTATTTTCCACAGCACTTCTTAGGATGGTCACAGGGATTTGTTTTACCGCAGCACTCACCTTCTGGTTTTTTAGGATTCTTATAATCAGTAGCATAAAATCCACTACCTTTTAAGATAAAACCCGGGCTTTCGGTAATTACCTTTTTTACCAAGCCACCACATTTGGGGCAAGTAGAAACAGGCTCATCTGTGATCTTTTGCCAAACCTCAAATAGATAACCACACTGGTGACATCGATAAGTGTAAGTTGGCATACCAAAACCTCCCAATGACCATTTTTTGGATTATATTTAATACTTCCTCTATAGAAAGTCCAGTCCTTTAATCCACTTGATTACTCCAAATAGGGTCTTTTCCAAACCGATCAAACCACCATAGGCGTGAACCCACGATACTCCTTTTAAATGTCTTTAAGTCAAAGCTATAACAGTAATTACGGCAATAACTAACAATAATTTCATAAGCACGATTGATCTCTACCATCCTCCTATGGGCCTCCTCTGGATCCTTGCATCTATCCGGATGGTACTTCCTCGTCTTATCATAATATGCCTTTTTAATCTCTTGTTGTGTGACCTGCATAGGTAAATCCAAAATCTTTCTGGCCCACTTTAAATCTTCAAAACCAAAAGTTAATTTTTCCTTCATGGTAAAAATTTTAAACTTAGATTATGCAATCACCAGTTCCTTCATAATTTCTCACAATTCCAAAGATAGAGCAGAGAGTACGTGTTGAAGTTCCTTTATTTCCTCTAGTATCTCTTTGGGTACAGGGGTATTGGTAGAGAGCAAAATCATAGTTTGTCCTGTTGTCTCATCCTGCCCCACATGCATGCGGCCTATGTTAATACCATGTCTACCAAGTATTCCACCAATATTGCCAATTACGCCAGGTACGTCCACATTCTGGATAAGTAACATGTGCCCTTCTGGGATAGCCTCCAGGCGAAAACCGTTCAGACGCACAATCCTTGGTTGTCTTTTTCCAAAGATAGTACCTGTAATAGATTTAGCCTCACCTTCTTCAGCACGGATCTTAAATACGATGACATTTGTAAAATCAGTAGGAATTCCCCTCTTTACCTCTGTCACCCGAATACCTCGCGTTGCAGCCAATAAAGGCGCATTTACAAAATTTACAGTATGCCCCAAAACAGGTGATAACAACCCCTTTAAAGCAGCTATAGTAATAGGCTGGGTTTCAAATTGAGCCACATCCCCATCATATTCGAGGGTAGCCTCTTTAATAGCGCCTTTAGTAGTTTGTGCGTGAAAGGCCCCCATTCTCTCTGCCAGTGTAAGATATGGCCTTAAGGTAGACAACAGTTCCTGGCTAATAGATGGTACATTTACTGCGTTTCTGACAATGCCCTTAGTCAAGTAATCTATGATTTGCTCTGCGATGGCCACAGCCACATTGGCTTGAGCCTCCTTGGTAGAAGCCCCCAGATGGGGGGTGCAAATTACATTTTCTAGATTAAACAAGGGATTATCGCCTGGGGGCTCTTCCTCAAATACATCCAAGGCCGCCCCTGCTACCTTACCACTTATAATGGCTTCATATAGATCTTTTTCCTTAACAATCCCACCACGGGCACAATTAATAATCACAACCCCCTCCTTCATCTGGGAAAAGGCCTCCCTGTCCAATAACCCCTTGGTCTCAGCAGTTAGTGGTGTATGAACTGTTATAAAATCAGCTCGTCTATAGAGCTCTTCTAATGTAACCAATTCCACTCCCATCTTTTCAGCCACTTCCTGACCTATAAAGGGGTCGTAGGCAATTACCTGCATCTTAATGCCCTTGGCGCGATCTGCTACAATGCTGCCAACTCTCCCCAAACCAATGATGCCTAGGGTCTTCCTATAGAGCTCTTGTCCTTGGAACTTTTTCTTTTCCCATCTCCCTCGCTTTAAAGAAGCCGTAGCCTGAGGAACCCTTCTTGCCAAAGAGAATAGTAAGGCCATGGTATGCTCAGCAGTGGTCACTACATTTCCCTCAGGGGCATTCATTACTACAATGCCCTTCTTTGTAGCTGCCTTTATATCCACATTGTCTAAACCAATCCCTGCCCTTCCAATTACCATAAGATTTTTTGCAGATTCAATAATTTCTGCAGTTACTTTTGTGGCACTTCTAATAACTACCGCATGATAATCCTTTATCTTCTCTCTTAATATTTGAGGGGAAAGGGAATTCTGTTCATCCACTTCAATTTCAGGTGCCTTTTTTAAAATCTCTATACCCTCATAAGAGATGGGATCTGTAGTCAATACCTTAAAAATCTGTTTTTGCAAAGGTTACCTCCTTAATAATTACTCAATATCCTGTGGATTTTTGAGTAATTGATTGCAAAATGCAAAGTGCAAATTGAAAAATGCAAAGTAAAAAACGAATTTAACAAATAATAGCAAATTACACAAATTAACTCACTATTGTCCGTGGTATTCTGTATCATAAATAATTTTGACTTTTGCACTTTGCAATATTCATTTTTCATTGTCTGTTCAAAATTCTGTGGAATTTTGGGCAGATACCCTCCTCAATCAAATAATATCTCTTGCACTACCCTAACCCCTGCCCCTTTTTTAACAGGGTAGCCAAATTTATTCAAAACTGCCTCTAATGCAGAAATCACTGCAATAATCTCGTTTTTATCTATATAGCCCATATGGGAAATGCGAAATATCTTACCCTTAAGCCTGCCTTGACCGCCAGCAATCATAATACCATGCTCTTCTCGCAATAGCCTCACTATATCTTGCCCATTAATACCTGCTGGAGCCTCTACCGCGGTTAGGGCCTCAGAGGGGCTCTCCTTAGTAAATAGATTTAGCCCCATAGCCTTAATGGCGCTCTTTGTAGCCTGAGATAATCTTCTATGGTGCTCAATAATATTATCTAACCCCTGCTCTTTAATATACCTAAGATTCTCTAGTAGTCCCATGATTAGGGAAACTGCTGAGGTATAGGCTCCTTGATCTCTTTTTAAGGCCTCTGCCTCCTTTTTAAAATCAAAATAATATTTAGGTAACCTAGACCTCTCTACCCACTTCCATCCCCTCTCACTTATGCTTACAAAAGAAAGCCCAGGGGGGAGCATTAATGCCTTCTGCGAGCCAGCCACTACTACATCTAGATTCCATTGATCCACTAAAAGCTCCATAGCCCCTAATGCAGAGATAGCATCTACTACTAAAATTGCATCTTTATCTTTTATTAATTCTCCAATCTCTTTTACAGGAAATTTCACACCTGTAGAGGTCTCATGGGCCTGAATGAAAACCACCTTAATGCCATTATATTTTCTAAGGTATTCTAAGATCTGCTCAGGTCTTATACACCTTCCCCATTCTATATCCAGATTGATAGTCTCTATACCATATGCCTTACAGATTTCAGCCCATCTTTCGCCAAACTTACCCCCTCTTACCACTAATGCCTTGTCTCCTGGAGATAAGGTGTTGGCCACTGCCCCTTCCATGGCCCCTGTGCCAGTAGCTGCAAAGATTAATACATCATTTCTTGTTTGAAATAAATATTTTAACCCTTCTTTTACCTCTGCTAATATTTGGGAAAATTCCAAAGAGCGATGATGTATCACTGGACTTGCCATGGCCAATAAGGCCTTAGGAGGAACAGGGGTGGGCCCAGGGGTCAAAAGGTAATGTTTAAGCATACACAATCATTTAACACCCCAAAATTTCCGTGTCAACAGGCGGTAGTATATAAGTAGTATATAAAGGGCCAATAAAAGGCGCACTCAGAGAGCCAGGGAGCAATAATGCTACACCGCAACTACCTCAGCTTCAAGAATTGACAAGTCTCTTTAAATCCATTATATTTTATCTAGCGGGCATAACTCAGTGGTAGAGTGCGAGCTTCCCAAGCTCGAGGTCGCGGGTTCGAATCCCGTTGCCCGCTCCACATTTAAAGTGGGCAAAAGCCCACTTTTTTGTTAGGAGAAAATTTGAGCTTATATACAGAAAAGATTATTAAAATAGTAAGGGAATTGGCTATCCCCATTTTGAAAAACGAGGCCCTGGAATTGGTGGATATAGAGTTTCAACGGGAGGCAAGGGGTTGGGTACTACGTGTGTATATCCATAAACAAGACGGAGTGAGTTTGAGAGATTGTACATTAGTAAGCCAACAATTAAGCGATGTATTGGATATAGAAGACCCTATTGACACTGCATACACACTGGAGGTTTCTTCACCAGGATTGACTAGGATCTTAAAGAAGAGGGAAGATTATGAAGGACATGTAGGCCGATTGCTTAAGATAAAGACATACCAAGAGATTTACGGACAGAAGATATTTAAGGGTGAACTGCTGGGGTTTAAAAATGGCATGGTGATTATAAAAATTAATGAAAAAAATTACAAAATTCCTTATAAGCTAATTGCCAAGGCCCATTTAGATATCAATTTCTAAAGGAATGATTATGGTTACAGAATTAAAGAAAATTATAGATGAAGTAAGCAAGGATAAAGGAATAGACAAGACATTTTTGATAAAGGCTATTGAAGAGGCCATATGCTCGGCTGCACGTAAGAAATATAGCCTAAAAGCAGACGTAGAGGCAGCCTATAATGAAGAAACAGGGGAAGTAGAAGTATATTTGTTTAAAAAGGTGGTAAAAGATTTTTCAGATCCTGCTATAGAAATTACCCTGGATGAGGCCTGTAAATTTGATAAACAATTGGAAATAGGTGATAGTGTTGGTATTAAATTAGATACAGCTGAATTTGGCCGTATTGCGGCTCAAACAGCAAAACAGACAATCTTGCAACGGATGAAACAGGCAGAAGGTGAGGCTATCTATGAGGAATTCAAGGACCGCAAAGGTCAGATAGTTAATGGAATTGTGCAAAGAGTTGAGAAGGCAGGAGTAATTGTCAACCTAGGTAGAACAGAATCTCTACTACCTTGGAACGAGGTTATCCCTAATAAGGACAATTTTAAAAGAGGAGATAGAATAAAGGCCTATATCCTAGATGTAAAGAAGCAGCCAAATGACCCACAAATTATCCTTACCCGCACCCATCCCGCATTTTTGGTGGCCCTATTTACCTTAGAAGCCCCAGAAATAGCTGAGGGCATAGTAAAGATTATCAGTGCTGCTAGAGAGCCTGGCCAAAGGGCGAAGATCGCTGTCACTTCACAGAATCCAGAGGTAGACCCTGTCGGGGCATGTGTAGGGATGCGAGGCCTAAGAGTGCAAAATGTAGTGCGGGAGTTAAAAGGAGAAAAGATAGATATTGTTCCTTGGGACGCAGACCCTGCTAAATTTGTTTATAATGCCCTAGCTCCAGCTAAGGTAGTACGTGTTATCTTAGATAAAGAAGAACAAAGCATGGAAACCATTGTGCCTGATGACCAGCTTTCTCTAGCAATTGGTAAGCAAGGACAAAATGTACGTTTAGCCTCAAAATTAACAGGTTGGAAAATTGATGTCCGAAGTAAATCCACATATGAACAGATGTTGCAAATAGGTTATGAGAGCCTTCTTAAGGTAGAGGGAATGGATAAAAAAATAGCCGATTTACTTTTTAAGCAGGGCATTAATTCAGCAGAGGAACTTTCACAAGTAGAAGCAGAGGAACTGAAGGAAATAGGCTTAGAGAAACATAGAGCACAGTTATTAATTAAAGCAGCTAAAGAATTTATAGAACATGAAAGCACAGCAGAAAATTGAGCCACAACGCACCTGTTTGGGTTGTGGAAGGAAACAAGTTAAAAGAAAGCTGCTAAGGATAATTTGCCTCGATGGCAAAATTAGATTAGACAGGCAGCAAAATTTACCAGGCAGAGGGGCATATTTATGTTTAAATGACCCATGCCTATTTTCCTTAGAAACTAAAAAGAAACTAAAACTATGGCAAAGGGCATTAAAACACCCTGTTAGCCAACTTCAACTTTTGAATTTAAGAAAAGAGATAGAACAAACACTTTTAAGAGGAAAATATGGGCAAGGTTAGAGTTCACCAATTAGCCAAACAATTTCACCTAAAGAATAAGGAATTCCTTGATCAGCTAGAACAAATGGGCATTATTGTAAAAAATCACATGAGTGCTCTAGCAGACGATGAGGTAGAACGTATTAAAAGAGCATTTACAGAAAAAAGGGGTAAGCCCCGAAAAGAGGAAGTAGTCATTAGACGAAGGACGGTTGAACCAGAACCCACTATTCCCCCTACTATAGAAACATCGGAACAAATACCGAAAGAACCTTTAGAACTGGAGCAGATAGCTCCAACATTAGAAATCCCAAAAGAACCTGAACCAGAAGCTATCCCAGTGATTCCTAAACCAGAAAAACCTAAGAAGAAAAAAAAGGAAAAAGAATATTTAGAGGAAGAACCAAAAAGGGGCAAAAGGTTGCTAAAACGACATAGGCAAGTAGTAGTAGAAATGCATGAAGAAGAATTAGCAAAACCAGAAAGGCCCCAACTTAAACCTTCTATAAAGAAACCACAAGTAAAGCCCATTATCACAATTCCTAAGCCTATAAAACGTAGGATAGAAATGGAGGAAAGTATTACTGTAGCTGAATTGGCCAGGGCAATGGGGGTAAAAACAGGAGAACTTATTAAAAAACTTATCTCTTTAGGTGTTATGGCCACTGTTAATCAACCCTTAGATTATGAGACAGCTACCTTGGCTGCCAGTGAATTTGATTATGAAGTAAAAAAAGTGGGTTTTGTGGAGGAAGAAATCTTAAAACCCTTACCTGATAGGCCCCAAGATCTAAAGCCACGCCCGCCTGTAGTGACTGTAATGGGTCATGTAGATCATGGTAAGACATCCTTGCTGGACGTCGTCCGCCACACAAATGTAACCTCACAAGAAGCAGGTAGCATCACCCAACATATAGGGGCTTATTATGTGAGTTTAGATAAAGGGGATATAGTCTTTTTAGACACACCTGGCCATGAGGCCTTTACTGCTATGCGGGCAAGGGGAGCTCAAGTAACAGATGTTGTGGTATTAGTAGTAGCAGCAGATGATGGGGTAATGGCTCAAACCAAAGAGGCCATAAATCATGCCAAAGAAGCAGGGGTCCCCATCGTAGTGGCCATTAATAAGATTGATAAACCCAATGCAAAACCTGAACCTGTCAAACAGGCATTGGCTGAATTAGGTCTAGTACCTGAGCAGTGGGGTGGGAATACACTTTATGCCGAGGTTTCTGCCAAGAAAAAAATAGGCATTGAGGAACTCTTAGAGCAAATATTATTACAAGCAGAAATATTAGAGCTAAAGGCCAATCCTAAAAAACCTGCACGTGGTGTGGTAATTGAAGCCCGTTTGGATAAAGGCAAGGGGCCCGTTGCCAGTATTTTAGTTAAAGAAGGACTACTAAAGGCAGGAGATTATTTTATTTGTGGTCTTCATTATGGCAGGATCCGGGCTATGTTTAATGACAAAGGGCAAAGACTAATCAGTACTGGCCCATCTATCCCAGTGGAGGTCCATGGTCTCTCGGGTGTGCCAGAGGCAGGAGACCATTTAGTAGTAGTAGAAAGCGAGAAGACTGCTAAGGAAATCGGCTATCACCGTAAGCAAAAACAAAGAGAGGCATCTCTGGTTAAGGCAAGTAAAGTAAGTTTAGAGGACCTTTATCAGCGTTTTAAAGAGGGTAAGACCAAAGAACTGAAATTGATTATCAAAGCAGATGTTCAAGGCTCAGTAGGGGCCTTAAATGATGCATTGCAAAAATTAAGTACTGACGAGATTAGGGTCAATATCATCCATGCCTCTGCAGGCGCCATTACAGAGTCAGATGTTATGCTTGCCTCAGCTTCTGATGCCATAATAATTGGTTTTAATGTACGCCCTAGTACTAATGTCCAAGAATTGTCACACCATGAAAAAGTAGACATCCATTATTATGATGTTATTTACCGCATGATTGGTGACATCCAAAATGCCATGATAGGTATGCTAGAACCAGAATATCAAGAAAGAATTATAGGATATGCACAGATTAGACAATTATTCAAAGTGCCCAAAGTAGGAGTAGTAGCTGGCTGTTATGTGAACGAAGGTAAGATAGAGCGTGGAGCTAAAGTAAGAATTGTCAGGGATGGTACTGTAATTTATGATGGAAAAATTGGCTCTCTGAAAAGATTCAAAGAAGATGTGAAGGAAGTTATAGCAGGTTATGAATTCGGTATAAGTTTTGAAAATTTCCAAGATATGAAGGAAGGGGACAGCCTAGAGGCCTACCTATTGGAAGAGGTCAAAAGGACAATACCTATACAATAAATGGTAGTAGGAGTTGGGCAGATCTTATTGAGATTGCCTGAAAATTGTACACTTAAAGGAAAAAGAAGGGTTATTAAGCAAATTATTGATAAGGTAAAAAGGCAGTTTAATGTCTCTATTGCTGAGGTAGATGCGCAAAATCACTGGCAATTCGCCCATCTAGGTCTTTGTCAGGTTAGTACAACCAAAGATTATGTAAATACTAACTTGGAAAAAATATTGGATTTTATTGAAAATCTTTCTGTGGCTGAAATTCTTGATGTAAAATTAGAAATCATTCATTTTTCTAGCAAAGTCCCGAAGGCATTATGACAGAAAAAAGTGGCATTTTGATCATTGATAAACCCATAGGCATTACCTCTGCTGCTGTAGTGAGAAAGATTAAAAAATGGTTGAAGGTAAATAAAATTGGGCATGGGGGTACTTTAGACCCATTGGCTACAGGAGTATTGCCCATATTTATTAATAAAGCTACAAAGATTGCTCAATTTTTCCTAGATAAAGACAAGTCCTATGAAGGCTCTCTCCGTTTGGGGATGGAGACAGACACTGGGGATATTGAAGGAAAAGTAATCAAATATGTAGAAAAAAGGGAGATAAGCCATAAGAAAGTAAAGGAGGTCATGAAGAGTTTTATAGGAAAAATTAAACAAACCCCCCCTGTTTACTCAGCATTGAAGGTAGAGGGTGTTCCACTTTATAAGTGGGCCAGAAGGGGGGTTGAAATAACCCCTAAGGAAAGGTGGGTATATATTTATTCCCTTCAAATGACATTAATTAGGTGGCCAGAAGTAAATTTTAAGGTCACTTGTTCTAAGGGAACTTATATTCGTGCCTTGTGTATAGATATAGGAAGGGCACTAGGGTGCGGGGGCTGTTTGGCAAGATTAAGGAGGATAAAGGCAGGGCCTTTTACTATTTCCCATGCTATTACATTAGAGACATTAAGGGAGACCATCTTAAATAGGACGTGGGAGAAATATTTTATAAATCTTAATGATGCCCTTTCCCAGTTACCAGCCATTGTTTTGACAAACGTAATGGAAGAAAAGATAAAGAGAGGGCAGTTTATTTCTTGGCATAAGCCACTGTCTAGTGGGCTCTTTAGGGGGGTGAATAAGGAAAATAGATTGTTGGCCATACTTGAGCCTAGACGCATATGGCCACAAGGTGTAGAATTGCACCCTATAAAAGTGTTTTTAAGGAGGAAAAATGGTATTAATTCCTAAGGAAAAAAGGGTAATTATTGATCAATTTCAGACACATCCTGCAGACACGGGTTCACCAGAGGTACAGGTTGCCATTTTAACAAAGAGGATTGAATACTTGACTTCACATTTTAAGGTGCACAAAAAGGATTTCCATTCCCGGCGCGGCTTATTAAAACTGGTAGGACAAAGGCGTCGCCTTTTAAGTTATTTAAAAACAAAAAACATTGAACGATATCATAACTTAATTAAAGAACTAGGTCTTAGAAGATAAAAGAGGTGAATTTATGACACAGGTAATGCAAATTGAATGGGCAGGGCGTCCTTTGAGCATAAGCTTTGGGGAAGTAGCAAGACAGGCAGATGGAGCAGTTTTATTAAGGTATGCAGACACTGTTGTGGTGGTCACAGCAGTTGCCTCTAAGAGGCCAGAAGCATTTTTAGATTTCTTCCCCTTAACAGTAGAGTATCAAGAGATGTCTTATGCTGCAGGTCGAATCCCTGGTGGTTTCTTTAAAAGGGAGGGGCGTCCCAGTGATAAGGAAATCCTTACATCTAGACTCATTGATCGTCCTATCCGCCCCCTTTTCCCTGAAGGATTTTTAAGGGAAATCCAAATAATTGCCACTGTCCTTTCTGTAGATCAAGAGAATGACCCTGACATCCTAGCAGTTATTGGGGCATCCTCTGCTCTAGGGGTCTCTGATATTCCGTTTAATGGACCTATTGCTGCTGTTAGGGTGGGACGTAATGATGGGCAGTGGATAATCAATCCTACTTATAGCCAACTGGAAAAAAGTGATATTAATCTGGTAGTAGCTGGCCATGAAAAGGGCATAGTGATGGTAGAGGGAGGGGGGCATTTTGTACCGGAAGAAGATATCTTAGAGGCCATATTTGTTGGCCATGAAGCTTTAAAGCCTGTTCTAGAACTGCAAAAGCAACTGATGGCTATAGGAAACCCAAAGATTGAAGTTATACCACCCTCTGTAGACTCAGAACTGGTAAAAAGGATGGCAGATTTTACAACTACCTTAATGCAGGAGGCCTTAACCATCCCAAAGAAACAGTTAAGGTATGGACGATTGGAGGAGATATTTTCAAAGGTAGTTTCAGATTTGGATTTAACTGAAGAGAAAATCCCTGAAGCACATATAATATTTAAAGATTTAGAGAAAAAGGCAATCCGCCAAATGGTATTAGAAGGAAGGAGAATAGATGGGCGCAGTGCCAATGAAATAAGACCTGTAGTTTGTGAAGTGGGTGTTTTACCCCGTACACATGGTTCGGCTATCTTTAGGCGTGGTGAAACCCAAATATTGGCTGTAACTACTTTGGGAACCTCAGAAAATGAACAAAAGATCGAGTCATTATATGGAGAGAGCTTTAAATCCTTTATGGTCCACTATAACTTCCCACCTTATTGCGTTGGCGAAACAAGAAAATTACGTGGACCAGGGCGTCGTGAGATAGGTCATGGGGCCTTAGTTGAAAAGACCTTAAAATCATTAATTCCCTCTGAGGAGGAGTTTCCTTATACAATCCGAGTAGTCTCTGAAGTGCTGGAATCTAATGGTTCTTCCTCTATGGCTACTGTTTGCGGTGGGTGTATGTCACTGATGGATGCGGGTGTACCTATTAAAAAACATGTAGCAGGCATTGGCATGGGACTTATATTAGAGCCAGAGAAAACAATTATCCTCTCTGATATTACAGGAGATGAAGACCACTGTGGTGACATGGACTTTAAAATTGCTGGCACAGAAGATGGCATCACTGCCTTTCAGATGGATATAAAGATAGAAGGGGTAAAAAGGGAAATCTTGCAGCAGGCCTTAAATCAATCTAAAGAAGCCCGCCTCTATATTTTAGAAAAGATGGCTGAAGCCATACCAGTATCTCGCCCTTCTATTTCACCTTATGCCCCTAAAGTGACTATAGTGGATATTACCCCTGAAAAGATTGCAAGTTTAATTGGCCCTGGAGGAAAGGTCATAAAAAACATCATTAGTGAGACAGGGGTAAGTATTGATATTAAGGAAACAGGAAAGGTACATATTGTATCCTATGATGAGCAGGCTTCCCAAAAAGCAATGGAATTGGTAAAACAAGCTACCCAGGAAGTGGAGGTAGGAAGGCTTTATATTGGTAAGGTGAAAAAGATTGTTGATTTTGGGGCATTAGTGGAAATATCGCCAGGAATAGTGGGGTTGGTTCACATATCAGAATTGGATCGTCATCATGTAAAAAAGGTCACTGATGTAGCCAAAGAGGGTGATGAAGTGTTAGTGCGGGTATTAGGGATAGAAAGGGATGGAAAAATCAGGCTCAGTCGGAAGGCGGCATTAAGCCCACCTGTTCATAAAAGAGAAACAAGGAGATAGACGCAGGATGCAAGATACAGGAAACACGGCAGAAAACACAGCGTATTCTACAAAGAAAAAAGGTCTATCTGAACTCTTTGATGAGTTTTTGGGTAAGTTTAATAGCAGGCCTAAGGTAAAATTTTTCTACATTAGCAGAATTTGTGCCCTTTGTCCTAGCTTTACCCAGCCACACCTGCCTCTTAAGTCTGATATCATAAAGGGCTAGATCTATGATTACTATATGGTAGGTATAAACCTGAGCTCCCCTTGTCTGAATCACGGGCAGTTGCCAGTAGTAACTCCTTACCCTGCCATGTTTATCATAGACATTTGCAATCATAAATTCATAGCTTGTATAGGTGGAAGGAGGGATAAATTTTTTCTCCTGCTCTGTAGGCTCTAAGGTTATTAGCAAGTGAAAGTCAATAGCGTTTTTGATCAAATAACCTTCCAAGCAGTCTCTAAACCTTTTGTTTCCCTGGGGCCTGACACCATCTAATGTATGCACACTATATCCTGCCCTTAATAGCTCTGCTTTAACTGCATTTGTGATATTAGAAACCAGAACCTCATTTCCTTTTGTCTGCCAACTGTCGTAGTTTACCATGGTAATCAATATGTTTTTCTTATTCCTATCAAACAAA
>LJNA01000121.1 GCA_001304365.1 Syntrophobacter sp. DG_60
GGGTCTCCCGAAGGAACAAGGGATGAGCTAGGAACAATAGTATGGTCATGCTTGGCAAAATAATCAAGGAAGATTTTACGGATTTCACTCGATTTCACTAAAAAATATCCCTCCTCTGTCTCCTAAACCGTTAATTCGTTAAATGGTTAATTGCTCGACTTAACAGTTTCCTGTCTAATCAACCCGGCTTTCTCTTTCACCTTTTGTTCTATGTTCTTCATCATTTCAGGGTGGTCTTTTAGGTAATGCTTTGCACTCTCCCTACCCTGACCTAAACGCTCCTTATTATAGGCATACCAAGTACCGCTCTTTTCAATTAGCCCATACCCTACACCCAGATCCAGAATATCCCCCTCTTTAGAAATGCCTCTCCCGTAAACGATATCAAACTCAGCCTCTCTAAATGGTGGAGAAATCTTGTTTTTTACTACCTTTATCCTAGTGCGGTTGCCAATGATCTGATCGGCTTCCTTAATAGGGCCTATCCTCCTGATATCCAGGCGCATAGAGGCATAAAACTTAAGGGCATTACCCCCTGTAGTGGTCTCTGGATTTCCTACAAACATACCAATCCTGTGTCTGATTTGGTTAACGAAGATCAAGACTGTTTGGGATTTGCTCACAATGGCTGTAAGTTTACGCAATGCCTGAGACATGAGCCTGGCCTGAAGCCCCATATGGACATCTCCCATATCCCCTTCTAACTCAGCCTTGGGCACTAGAGCAGCTACAGAATCTATCACTGCTATGTCTATGCCTCCACTGCGTACTAAAATTTCAGCAATCTCTAGGGCCTGTTCACCATGATCTGGTTGGGAAATCAAAAGTTCATCTGTATTTACCCCTAAGTTTTTAGCATAATTGACATCTAAGGCGTGCTCTGCATCAATAAAGACAGCCACCCCGCCTTGCCTTTGGGTTTCAGCTATAGCATGCAGGGCAATGGTGGTCTTACCAGAGGCCTCAGGACCAAAGACCTCTATTACTCGGCCTTTTGGAATACCTCCCACACCTGTAGCTATATCTAAAGATAGGGAGCCTGTAGGGATAACTGGAATATCAAATACCTTTGGCCTTCCACCCAAAGACATAATAGCCCCTTTTCCAAATTGTTTTTCAATCTGGCTTATGGCAGTCTCGATAGCCTGTTTCTTTTCTTCTTTGGCCATAATTTTTTTCCTCCTTATCTTTTTTTATTTTATTTTTTTTCTTGTTAGTTTTTTTTACTTCTTACTTTTTTACTTCTTACTTTTTTAAATCTACCCTCTCTAATGCTGTATACTTGGCCCCTTGAGGATGGAGTTCACTTTTAAATAATACAATATCTTGAACTAGAAAGGAAGGTGTAGAAAAATTGCCACATTTTGCTATGGCCTCTGCTAAGCGCTCGCCATGGGAGGCTTTCTTAACTCTTCCTATGGTAAAATGTGGCTTAAACTTGCGTTCTTCTCTTTCAAACCCCAATGTTTCAAGCCCCTTTTCTAAATTCACATAAAATTTTTCTAAGAGCGCAATCTCACCGCTTAAGCCCACCCAAATTACACGTGGACGTTTAGAACCTGGGAAAGCACCCAAACGTATAGGTTTTAAGGAAAAATGAGGGATGTCTTTGGTGGCCTTTTCCATTATTTCTTTAATTTGCTTAATTTTTTGCTCATGGATATTACCTAAGAATTTAATGGTTAGATGAATATTTTCTTTCTTTACCCAGGAGACCCTTGGCCCATATGTTTTAAGCCCTTCTAAAAGCTCGCCTAAGGCGTTTTTTATATCTGTAGGCAGTTCAATCGCGATGAAGGAACGTATCATCCAGACAATATCTCCTTATCCAATCTAATGCATTTGCTGCAGTTAATATTTTTATCTTTTGTCTTGAGCCTTTAAAAAGATACTTTTTCACTTTGGTGCCTTGAGGGGCCCCTAACGCTATATATACAGTGCCTACCTTTGCCTCTGGCCCAGTAGTTGGCCCTGCATAGCCAGTGACTGCAATGCCTAGGTCTGTTTTTGCAATTATTTTTATTCCTTCTGCCATGTATTTTGCCACAGTTTCACTTACCGCCCCTTCTGTATCAATTATATTTTCTGGAATGTTTAAAATCTCAGCCTTTGCCTTATTGCTATAAACAACTACTCCCTGTTCAAAGTACTCTGAGCTACCAGGGACATTTGTGATCAAATCAGAGATGAGTCCACCAGTAATGGACTCTGCTACAGCTAGTTTTAATCTGCGTGATTTCAATAATTTTCCTACCACAAAAGGCATGGTTTCCCCATCTTCTCCAAAAATATTTAGACCCAATCTCTCCTTTACCCTTTCTTTCATAACGTTCAGTGCATGTGCGTCCCTTGAGGAAAGTAGAAGGTGAATCTCAGGAAAACAGGGTAAAGAACTAAGTTTTACTTCTGGGAACATCTCTAGGATATCCTTTATCTTTGATTCTACTTGAATCTCGTCCAGACCAAATATAAGTAATGTAATGCTAGCTTTAGGTTCAACGTATGGAAAAGATTGTGCCAGTTCAGGCATCACTTGATGTCTTAAAATTTTTACCATTTGCTGAGGTATACCAGGCAAGAAATAAAGATATTTATTTTTATAAATAAGCTTAAATCCGCAGGCCTGAAACTGAAAACCAATAGGCTCTGCCCCTTTTGGGATTAAGATCATCTTTTTATGTTCAGGTTTAAGAGTCAATCCTTTATCTTCTAAGTGGCTTTTCATGCGCTCTAAGGCATGGGCATTAGATATTAAAGGTAGATCTAGGGCATCAGCTACTGCCTCATTTGTCCTATCATCTATAGTGGGCCCTAAACCACCTGTTATTAATAAAAAATCAGCGCGCTGTAAAGCTGTGATTAATGAGGCTTTAATTAAGGCCTTATTATCTCCCACAGCAGTAATAGCAACAACATCATAGCCTGCACTAGAGAGGTTTTGAGCTAAAGTGAAGCCATTGGTGTTTAATGTAGCACCATTAACGATTTCATCACCGATATTAATAATCTCAACCTTAACAAACATATAGAATTAAGTATTTAAAATTAAGGATCTTTTAGCATCTGGAAAACTTTTTCTCAATTTTTAACTCTAAACTCCAAAGATATATATTAATAATTTTAAGATTATCAGGGTATAAAGACCGGCCATTAAATCGTCGGTTACAATTCCAATTCCCCCACTTAAGGACTCAAGACTTTTGATGGGAAATGGCTTTAATATATCAAATAAGCGGAAGAGGACAATGCCCAAAATTATATAACCCCACCCTTTGGGCAAGCCACACATAGCTAACCAAAATCCCAATATTTCATCGATAACGATATGGGAGCTATCCCTTACCCCAAAAATTTGTTCTGCCTTTCCTGCACTGATAACCCCTATCACCACACTTATTGTCAGGCAAATGAGATAGAGGCTATAACGATCAGGGAGTAGGAAATAATAGACAAAAGCAGCTAATATCGTCCCATAGGTACCAGGGGCACCCGGTAAATAACCTATACCTAACCCTGTGGCTATGACCAAAAAACATTGATTTTTGAAAACAAAATAGCGTCTAAAGGGGGGTCTGTTGAGTTCGATTTTATTCATATAAACAACTTTTTATTCACTCTATCAACTTTACACGGGAACGTCAATGAAATTATGACACTACCTGACTTGCCTGCCTGTTGACAAATTATTTTTTGTTGAGTAAGACTTTATAAAATTGAAAAGTTAGAGGGAGGTAAAAACAATGCGGAGAATGGTTTCCTTATTATTGGCATTTTTACTGAGTGTAACCTTAACTTTAGGGGCAATGAGTTGCAAGAAAAAGGAAGAGGCCCCACCAGCTAAAGCCCCAGCAGTAGAAGAGAAGGTTGCTCCTGCAGAGGAAGCTCCTGCAGAGGAAGCTCCTGCAGAGGAAGCTCCTGCAGAGGAAGCTCCTGCTCCAGAAGCTCATTAAAAAAAGGGATATTAGTTCAATTGGCTAGGTATAACTACTTGCCGCTTTCTATTTTAGTGAGTTGACTATCTTGTTGATGTTTTTCTCTAGTGTCTGGGCAGTGTCTACAGAATAAGCATTTAAATCAGCCAGGGGTTCAAAAGAGGTCTTAAATTTAGAAAGTAGGTCATAATATCCATTGGAAATTTCGACTTTTTGTTCTTCCCTTTTTAAAAGGCGCTGCTTAATTGTATCTTCATCACAAATACAATGCAAAAATAGATAAGGAATATCTTTTTCTTTTGAAAGTTCAACCACCTTTTTTCGATAGTCCTGTTTGCTAAAAGATGCATCTAAAATTACACTAAATCCACATTCTAATATCTTCCTTGCCAGTTCAAGAAGCCTCTCATAGACAGCAGTAGTGATTTTTGGTGCATATATACCCTTTTCAAAGGGCTCATAATGGTGCTCATTTATTTTAAGTCCAAGCGTCTGCTTGCGGATTATATCCGATCGCAATACAATGGCCCCCAATCTAGAGGCTACCCTGTGGTGGCAAAAATTTTAGGAGAGCCTTTATCCTTAAGATAATGGTAGGCCAGATTAAAATAGGCCCTTGCCTTTCCTGTAATATCTATCTTTTTATCCTCTGAAAGGGGCATATTTAATTCAAAACTACCTATCTTCCCACGGACATATGCACGGTATATCTTATAAAAGTCCAATACACTCAAAAGGCCATAATCTCCCGTTATGTTTAAATAGGTATTAAGAAAATGATGACCCAAAGAAGGTGTCTTCCTAAAGTCTAGATCCATAAGGAAAAATGCTACATCTGCAGCCACATCTGCATAACGAAATCTCTCATTAAATTCGATGCAGTCTAATACATAAACCTTGTCTTTATAAAAATAGATGTTCTGACAGTGAAAATCTCCATGCCCATCCTTGATCTTCCCTTCTTCAATACGCCTAAAAAACCTACCTTTTTCTTTCTCCAAAAAATTAAATGAGTGCTCTCTTAGCTCATGGTATACTTTCTTCTCAATGGTAATACCAATGTGTGGGACTGTCTGGGAAAAATTCTCTTCAATATTGATAAAGACCCTTTCTGGTTCTCCATATTTGGCAATATCTTCATTTGTCTCTGCCTTGTCATAAAAATCTGCCATTAGATAGGCTACTTCTTCCATTAAAGAAGGACTGGCCTTCCCTTTTTCAATAAAATTTGTAAGGCAAGCTGCTTTTGGCAATTGCTTCATCTTCACAGCAAACTCTACAGTCTTTCCTTCATTTCCAAAAAAATACCCATCTTCTCTCTTTTTTATAGACACCACGCCTAAATATATATCTGGGCTAAGCCGACGATTTAACCTTATTTCCTCCTTACAAAAAAGTTCCCTTTTTTCTAAGGTAGTGAAGTCTAAAAATCCAAAATTAACAGGTTTTTTTATCTTATAGGCAAATTTACCTGTAAGAAAAATCCAGGAGATGTGTGTTTGAATCAATCTTATATCCTTTACTGGGTGGGGATAAGCCCTTGGCTCATGCAAGGCCCTTATTAAAGGCTCCATACTATCTCTTCTTTTCAAATCTGATTAAGAGGCGGCCTTTTTCAATCTTTGCTCCTTTTGGTTCACGTTCCATAAGCGCTAAAGAAGGAAGGAAGAAGCTTCGCTTTTGATTGCCTATGCTAACAATAAGCTCTTCTCCAACCTTCTCAATGGAAATCTCCTCCTTTTTTATAACAGAATCCTCCTTATTTCCTATAAAGGGAAGCTGTAAATTGAGTACACGGTCATCGTTTTCCTTGTCAATGGTTATAGGCTTTCCCTCAAAAAAGACCTCAGTGGGATCTTTCTTATCATAGAGGCTATGGCCTATTTTTAAAAGGCTTTCTATCCCAATTGCCTCATAACCTAAAAGGGGAACTCTAAAGATGGGAAGTGGTGAGAAGAGCTCCTCAATAAGTTGAAGATACTTTATTTGGTTGCTCTTCCACCCCTCCCCATAAAGACTAAACAATTCATCTGAAATAAAACGATTGCAGATTATGGCATCAATGGGGTAGCCAAAGAGACTAAAATAGTTAAATGCACGCTGGGTCTCCTTAATGGTCATCTTGTCTGGGTTTAAGACCAGACGGATGCTGGTATGCATAGAATCAATTAATAGGGCATCCAATTTTTGGAGCTGATTAAGGAGGTCATCCATGGCATCAAATGTCTTATCGTCTGGTAAAGGCACATCGGCAACCAAATCAACGAAGGGGCGCAGAAGAGTAGTCCCTTTGCGTTGAAGTGGTAAAAGTTTCTTTGCCCACCACTCCCCTATCTTTGGGAAGCCAAAGAATCTAAGGGATTCCCCAGTAGGGGGGCAATCCACTACAATTAGGTCATATCTCTGATCGAGGTTATGATCGTATATCCAAAGAAGATTGGCCAACTCTTCCATCCCTGGAAGGATGGCCATATCCTCAGCCCTTGCCTCATTTGGATCATACCGAATCAATGCTGCCGCTAACCAACCTATAATCCTGTCCCAGTACTTTTTAACATTATAAAGGATGTTTAATTCCTGGGCCCAAAGGTTAGATGATATTTTCACTGGCTCGGGAGAAAGGGAGTGATCTAAGCTATCACCAAGGCTATGGGCAGGGTCGGTGCTCATAACTATTGTGTTCTTTCCCTGTTCAGCCGCTACAAGTGCTGTAGCTGCAGCAATAGTGGTTTTTCCTGTACCACCCTTTCCAGTAAAAAGAAGAATTCTACTCATTTGATTATTTCTCAACAAAGATTAACATATA
>LJNA01000122.1 GCA_001304365.1 Syntrophobacter sp. DG_60
AAACAAATCCAAATTTCAAATGTTCAAACTCCCAAAACTCTCTGGCCCTTTGGGCCAAACGGAAGGCCTTTGGCCTTCAAATAAGGAATGAAATGTTTTTTCCTTACCGCTGCGCCTTCGGCCCAACCGTGAAATCCTTTGGGCTTCCTTGTTTTGGTCATTTGGATTTTTGTCATTTGATATTGTTTGGAATTTGGGATTTAGGATTTGGTATTTTGTTGCCTCTATCATTTCTAAATCTCTATCAACCTCTGCTAATCTCAATTTATCTCCAGTCAAGTTTTGTTTTTTTAATGGTAGCCCTTAAATTTTGCCTTTTTGAGAAATCCTTCATAGTATCTAGTAATTAAATGTGTCTCAATTTGGGCAACAGTCTCAATAGCTACCCCTACTACAATTAAAAGAGCTGTACCACCAAAATAAAATGGTACATGAAACTTCCTTATCAGTATTGTAGGCAATATACAGACAATTGAAACATAAATAGCCCCTACAAATGTCAATCTTGTTAGCACCTTGTCTATGTAATCTGCTGTCCTTTGGCCAGGTCTGATTCCTGGTATGTATCCCCCATATTTTCTCATATTGTCTGCCACATCGATAGGATTAAATATGATGGCTGTATAAAAATAACAAAAGAAGATGATTAAAGCCACAAAAGTAGCGGAATAGATAAGAGAGCCTGGATTAAATAGGTTAACAAAATTTTCAAATATGGGAATTCTAATAAACTGGGCCACTGTTGCAGGAAACATAATAATAGATGAGGCAAAGATAGGGGGGATGACACCTGATGTATTCACTCGTAATGGTAAATGTGTACTTTGGCCTCCATAGATGCGCCTGCCTACTACCCTACGGGCATATTGAACAGCAATACGCCGCTGTCCCCTTTCTGTAAATGCAATGAAACCTACTACTGTTACCATTAACACCAATAAGAATAATAATAGAAAAACGTGGAGCTCACCAGTCTTCATCAATCTAAGGGTATTGCTTGTTGCAGCAGGCATATCCGCCACAATCCCTGAAAAGATGATAAGTGAAATGCCATTACCAATCCCCTTTTCTGTAATCTGTTCCCCTAACCACATAAGGAAGGCCGTACCGGAAGTTAGTGTAATCATAGTGAGCAATCGGAAACCCCAACCCGGGTCTGGTACCACCCTCATCCCACCTAAGACCATATTTTCTAGGCCAACACTAATAAAAAAACCTTGAATAAGGCTTAAACCAACAGTGGCATAACGAGTATATTGGGTTATCTTCCTCCTACCTAGCTCTCCCTCCTTAGATAACCGCTCTAAATATGGAACCACAGCCGTTAATAACTGAAAGATAATAGATGCGCTAATATAGGGCATGATACCCAACGCAAAGATGGAAAGGCGTCTTAAGGCCCCACCTGAAAACATGTCTATTAAACCAAACAAAGTCCCCTTTGTCTTAGCAAAAAAAGCCGCTAAGGCCACTGTATCTATACCAGGAGCAGGTACATGAATACCCAGTCGATAAATGGCTAACATAAAAAAGGTAATCAATATACGTCGCTTTAGTTCTGGAATCTTTGGTATATTTTGAAAACCCTCTAACATATTAAATTACCTCTACTTTCCCTCCAGCCAATTCTATTTTCTCCTTCGCTTGCTTACTAAATCTATGAACTCTCACTGTTAAAGGAAAATTAATCTCGCCATTACCTAATAGCTTTACTGGCTCTTTTTTGACCAAGCCTACCTCTCTTAAGGCCTTTGGGTCTACTATATCGCTTGCCTTAAATCTTTCAGCCAAATCACCGATATTAACAATATGGTATTCCTTTCTAAATATATTTTTAAAACCCCTTTTAGGCAGCCGTCGATAAAGAGGCATCTGACCACCTTCAAAATATGGTGAAATGTTTCCACCGGCCCTAGCTTTTTGCCCTTTTTGACCACGACCAGATGTACTCCCATGACCCGAGGCATCGCCACGACCCAAACGTTTTCTTTCCTTAATTGCCCCTTGAAGGGGTCTTAAATCACTTAGCGAAACCATCTCCTCTATTCACCTTGATGTATATCCTCGTTAATAAAAAATATGAAATTTATTCCCTAAATCCCAAATGCCAAAATCTAAATGCCAAATGAAATCCAAATGTCTAAATGCCAAAATCGTCTCTTTTTTCCTTGTCATTCTCATTTTGTCATTTGAACTTTGGGCTTGATTTTTCATTTGAGCTTTGTCATTTGTCATTTTTAGATTTGATATTCTCTCCATTATCTCTAATCTCTATAAACCTCTAATCGAGTTTTGTTCTTTCATTTACTATCTCTACCAAATGGGATACCCTTTTTACCATACCCCTTATTTGAGGATTATCAGGCAACTCTGCTACCTTATTTAGCTTAGTCAACCTTAGAGTTTTTAAGATCAATACCTGCTTTTTAGAACAGCCAATTCTACTCTTGATTAATTTTATAGTTATGTTTGCCACCTTCTTTCCCCTTCATCTTAGCTAATGTATGCACCACTGCCTTCACCACATTATGGGGATTTCTAGAGCCCAAACATTTCGTCAAAACATCCTGAATCCCTGCTGCCTCCATAATAGCCCTTACCGCACCACCTGCTTTGATGCCTGTACCTTTTGAAGCAGGTCTTAATAACACCTTAGCCGCACCAAAATGACCAATAATTTCATGACATATAGTGGGCCCCGCAAGGGGTACCTTAATCATGTGTTTTCGTGCACGCTCAACCGCTTTACGAATGGCGTTTGGTACTTCATGGGCCTTCCCTAAACCATATCCCACCATGCCCTCACCATCGCCTACTACAGCTAGGGCACTGAACTTAAATCTTCTACCCCCCTTCACTACTTTGGCTACCCGACGGATATCTACCACCCTATCTATTAATTGTTTTTTTTCTTCTTCAACCATATATTTAATCTAAAATTGCAGTCCCTCTTCTCTAGCAGCATCAGCTAAGGCATTTATACAACCATGATAAGGGAAACCATTACGATCAAAAACCGCTCTCTTGATCCCTTTCTCTAAGGCCCGCTTAGCTATCAGCCTTCCTACTTCTTGAGAAATGTTCATACGCTTTTGACCTACCATACCCTCTCGAATCTCAGATTCTAGGGAAGAGGCAGCAGCTAAAGTGATTCCATTTATATCATCAATAATTTGGGCATAAATATACCTATTGCTTCTAAAAACACAAAGTCTTGGCCGGACACCTGTACCAAACACCTTTTTACGAACACGCCTTTTACGGCGTAACCTAGCTAACCTCTTTTCTTCCACCCCAATCATTTTTTCCCTTTGCCGGCCTTACGCCATATTCTCTCATCTATATAACGAATACCTTTAACCTTATACGGTTCAGGTGCATGAAACTGCCTTATAATAGCAGCAGTTTGCCCTACCAATTCCTTATCGATTCCCTCCACAATAAGCTTTTTTCCCTCTATACTAAATTTAATACCTTCTTTTGCTTCATATTCTATAGGACGAGAGAAGCCCAAATGTAAGATGAGTTTCTTACCCTTAGTCTCTACCCTATATCCCAATCCTTCGATAACAAGCGTCTTTTTAAAGCCTCCACAGACTCCACTGACCATATTGGCAATTAATGCCCTAGTAAGTCCATGGAGCGCCTTGGCCTTTCTAGAATCATCAACTCTCAAAACCTTAATTAAATTGCCCTCTTTTTCCACCCTAATCCTATAGGTGCTTTACCTACCCGTGACATAAAAAGACTCCTACCAAATATTACAAAGCCATTCCCCGCCTACACCTAATCTCCTTGCCTGCCTGTCTGTCAATACCCCCTTTGGAGTAGAGAGAATAGCAATTCCCAACCCATTAAGCACATAAGGGATTTGCTTCCGCTTCACATAAATACGACGTCCTGGTTTGCTTATCCTTTCTAAATGAGAAATGGCACACCTTTTATCCTCATCATATTCAAAGGCAATTTTGATGATCCCCTGTCTTCCATCTTTAATAAGCTTATACTGGTGAATGTAACCCTCTTCTTTTAAAATTTTAACAATATTTAGTTTTATTTTGGATGCAGGTACTTCTACTGCTTCTTTTTTCACACTAATAGCATTTCTCAACCTGGTCAACACATCTGCGATGGGGTCATTGATACCCGACATACACACTCCTTACCAGCTTGCTTTAATCACCCCAGGGATTTCTCCCTTTAAGGCGAGGCTACGGAAACAAACACGGCATATCCCAAATTTGCGCAAGAATGCCCTTGCCCTTCCGCACAAAGGACAGCGGTTGTATTTCCTTACCCTAAATTTTGAGGGTCTCTGAACCTTAATCATCAATGTCTTCCTTGCCATAATTAACCCCCGAAAGGCAAGCCTAATTTTTCTAAAAGCACCTTCCCCTCCTTATTTGTTTTTGCTGTAGTAACAAAGGTAATATTCATTCCTTTTATCTTATCAATTTTGTCATAATTTATCTCAGGAAAAATAATATGCTCACGTATACCTGTAGTATAATTACCTCGACCATCAAAAGATCTATCAGAAAGCCCCTTAAAGTCTCTAATTCTTGGTAGGGCAAAATGGATTAGTTTGTCCAAAAAGTCATACATCCTTTGTCCACGCAAAGTCGCTTTACACCCTATAGGCATACCTGTCTTTAGTTTAAAAGCAGCAATAGATTTTTTTGCCCTTTTTATTACGGGACGCTGACCTGCAATTAAGGTCAATTCTTCCACAGCTGCATCCAAAACCTTTATGTTTTGTGTAGCTTCACCAACGCCCATATTAAGCACTATTTTTACTAATCGTGGCACCTGCATAGGGTTTCTATAACCCATCTCTTCTATAAGAAAAGCTACAACTTCTTTTTCATAGTATTCCTGAAGTCTGGCTTTCATCCCCTTACCTCGATGCTAGATGCTTGATCCTCGATCCTCGTTTCTCATATTATCGAGTATCTAGTATTATACTTTATCAATAACTTCGCCACATTTTTTACAATATCTTACCTTACGTCCATCCTCCAAAAACCTATAACCTACCCTTGCAGGTTTCACACACTTATCACACATAATCATCACACTTGATATATGAATAGGGGCCTCTTTTTCAATAATACCGCCCTTCCCCGTGGTAGGACTAGGACGGGCGTGGCGTTTAACCATATTTACCTTCTCTACAATAATGCACTGTTTTCCTGGAAACACCCTTAAAATCTTACCAATTTTACCCTTTTCCTTTCCCACCGTAACCATTACCTTATCGTCTCGCCTAATGCGGAATTTCATTTATGTCACCTCAGGTGCTAAAGATACAATTTTCATAAATTTTTTTGCCCTTAACTCCCTAGCCACGGGGCCAAAGATACGGGTCCCTATAGGCTCACCATGAGGATCTATTAAGACCACTGCATTATCATCAAATCGAACCAAGCTTCCATCTGACCGTAAAAGCTCCTTTTTTGTCCGAACCACTACTGCCTTAGCAACAGAGCCCTTGTCTACCTTAGAGTTGGGCAATGTGTCTTTTATAGAGACCACAATCACATCCCCAACCCTGGCATAACGTTTATGACCCCCCCCTGATATACCAATGCAAGCCACCTTTTTTGCCCCTGTATTATCTGCCACTCCACATTCAGTTTGCACTTGGATCATTCCACCCTTTCCAGTATCTTTAATATTCTCCAATGCTTTTGCTTACTAAATGGCCTTGCTTCTATAATTCTAACCCGATCCCCTATATGACAATCGTTTTTAGGGTCATGGGCCTTAAACTTCGCCCTCCGCCTTATATATTTACCCACTCGGGGGTGCTTAACCAGCCTCTCCACCATCACTACTGCTGTTTTATCCATCTTATCACTGACCACAACCCCATCAAATATCTTCCTAGGCACATCTATCTCCATAATTACAAAATGTAAAATGAGTCACTTAATCTAACTCCCAATTCATAGTTCCTGGGTTTCATTTTTACTTTTGCACTTTGCACTTTTCATTTTTCACTGTCTACCTCCGCCCTCTCAATATAGTTTTAACCCTAGCGATATCCCTTCTCACTGCGGAAAGACGACCTGTGTTTTCTAATTGCCCAGTAGCATGTTGAAACCTTAAATTAAATAATTCTTGTTTTAATTCAGAAAGCTTTGTCTCTAATTCCTCATCGCTTAGTTTATGGAATTCGCTACCCCGCATATAGCTCACTGCGCAAAACAATTTTAGTGGATATAGGCAGTTTATGTGAAGCCAACCTTAGGGCCTCTAAGGCCAGATCCTCGGATATACCTTTAACTTCATAAAGTATCCTCCCGGGTTTGACCACAGCTACCCAGCCTTCTGGTGAACCCTTACCCTTACCCATCCTAGTCTCCGCTGGTTTTTTGGTAATTGGCTTATCAGGAAATATCCTAATCCAGACTTTTCCTCCCCTCCTTATGTGTCGAGTAATGGCCACCCTAGCTGCCTCTATTTGCTGAGCAGTCAAATACCCACAGCCTATAGCCTTCAAGCCATAATCTCCAAAGACCAAAGTACAACCTCGATAGGCGATCCCGCGCATTCTACCTGTTTGTCTTTTCCTATATTTGACCTTCTTTGGTGCCAACATAACTCATAGCTGATAGCTCATAGCAATAAAATCTTTTACTATGTACTATGAGCTATTTTCTGTTGCCTCCTCCTTTTCCAAGATCTCCCCCTTAAAAATCCAGACTTTAACACCAATCACCCCATAAATAGTTTTGGCCTCTGCTAGGCCATAGTCAATATCTGCCCTTAACGTGTGAAGTGGCACACGCCCTTCACGGTACCACTCTGTTCTAGCCATTTCTGCCCCACCTAAACGGCCCGAACACTCTACCTTAATGCCACCTGCTCCAAATTTTAAGGCATTCATCACTCCCCGCTTCATAGCCCTACGAAAGGCCACACGGCGTTCCAATTGTAAGGCAATATTTTCTGCCGCCAACTGGGCATCTAGTTCTGGGCGTTTCACTTCTAAAACATCAATTATAATCACTCTCTTTACTATTTTTTCCAAATCTGACTTAATTTGCTCAATTTCGGTGCCTTTTTTACCAATTACTACACCTGGCCTCGCTGTGTGGATCTTAATGTGTCCCCGATTGACTGCCCGTTCAATCTCTATTTTGGAAATACCTGCATGATAAACTCTATTCTTAATAAATACCCTAATTTTATGATCTTCTACTATGAATTTAGGATATTCTTTTTCTGCATACCAGCGCGAACTCCAAGTCTTTATAACTCCCAATCTAAAACCAACAGGATGTACCTTTTGTCCCATATCGATCTCCTCTATGATGCCTCATCTAAAACCACTGTAACATGGCTTAACTTCTTTCTAATCCTAGCTGCCCGCCCCACTGCCCTAGCTCGAAAGCGTTTCAGCATAGGACCTTGATCGGCATAAATGTATTTAATGTAAAGATTATTTATGTCCATATCAGGATTTCGCTCTGCATTGGCTATCGCTGATTTTAGTAGTTTTCGGACTATATAAGCGGCCCTTTTAGGGGTAAATTGTAAAATACTTAAGGATTCATCCACCCTTTTTCCTCGCACTAAGTCAATCACCAGCCTTGCCTTTCTAGGAGAAATGCGTACATACTTGGCTACTGCCTTCACTTCCATTACTTTTTCCCCTTTATCCTTCCCTTTTTAGCCCCAGCATGACCATAAAATATCCTAGTTGGCGCAAACTCACCCAATTTATGCCCCACCATATTTTCTGTTATATAGACAGGGATAAACTTACGACCATTATGGACTGCAAATGTTAGGCCTACAAACTCTGGGATAATGGTAGAACGCCTTGACCAGGTCTTAATCACCCTTTTTTCACCAGATTCCTTGAGTCTATTTACCTTATTTAACAACTTCTCATCCACAAATGGTCCTTTTTTAAGGGAACGCCCCAATATTTCCTCCTATTTCCTTCTTTTAACAATATATTTGTCGCTTGGCTTCCTTTTCCTTGTCTTATACCCTTTAGTAGGCTTCCCCCAGGGTGTGCA
>LJNA01000019.1 GCA_001304365.1 Syntrophobacter sp. DG_60
CGTGGTATAGATATAGTAATTATTGACACTGCTGGACGTTTACACACAAAGATAAATCTAATGGAGGAGCTAAAAAAGATAAAGCGTGTAGTTGACAGGATAATACCAGGTGCCCCTCATGAGGTGTTGCTTGTTCTAGATGCTACCACAGGACAAAATGCCATAGCCCAAACCAAAATGTTTCATGAGGCCTTGGGTGTAACAGGCTTGATCCTCACCAAATTAGATGGCACAGCAAAAGGTGGTATTGTGATAGGTATATGTCATGAGTTTAACATACCTATCCGTTTTATAGGCATTGGTGAAAAGATAGGTGACCTCAGCCTCTTTAATGCAAAAGAATTCACAAAAGTATTACTTTAACCCAGATTATTCAATAAACGCTGTTTACGCTAAGGTCTTACCCTGGACCCCATTTTGCCAAAAAATGGGATGCTCCTTTTGGAAGAATAAATTTTGTCTTTAAATATAAACCCAAAATTGTTGCATAATTTGGGTTATAAAGGCCCCAAAAAAATGGGGCCTATAGTGGTTACACGCAACCTGTTGGTTTTGGTAGACCGGCCATCTTACAGGCGCCCTTGCCAGGACCAGATGGAAACAGCTCATAAATGTGTTTTAATTTATAACCAGTAACCTTACTAAAGATCCTCACCATTGGGGCGATACCATGTGTTCTATAATAATCTTGTAGGAAGTGGATGCACTTCCAATGCTCATCATTTAATTCTTCAATACCCTCTATAGTTTTCACATAATCTATCCAGTCCGGTTCCCAAACATCCAGGCCACCTGCCAAGAATCCATCCTCATCTACCTCAAATTTTTTTCCTTTATGTTCTACTTCGGCCATATGGCTCACCTCCTAAAAATTTTAGATATATTTACCATATAACGATTGCTTTTGTCAATACTCTATTGACCATTTTTTTATTTCTGATAATCTAACAATTAGAGAAAATAAAAAAAGGGAGGAGAAAATATGCCATGGGATTGGGAAGAATATGCCCGTCGTAAAGGGAAGGTTAATGTGCCTTTTCAGATTGATCAATTGCGTGAGAAGTGGTCAAGATTTCAAAAATTTGCAGGCCCACCTATAGTAGTAGTTATTTTAATCTTGATTTGGATGCTTTCAGGAATCTACATTGTCTCTCCAGACGAAATGGGGGTAGTAAAGAGATTTGGCAAGATGGCAAGACTGACTACCCCAGGGCCTCATTATCACCTACCTTATCCCATAGAGACGGCGATAAAACCAAAAGTGACAAAGGTAAGACGTTTGGAAATAGGATTTAGGACTATCAGTCCAGGTCCACCTGCTGAATATCGGAGTCTTCCAGAAGAATCTTTAATGCTTACCGGTGATGAGAATATTGTTAGCGTGGAATTCATTACTCAATACAAAATTAAAGACCCAGTGGATTATTTATTTAATGTAGAAGATATTCCCAAAACAGTAAAAGATGCGGCAGAGGCAGCTATGAGGGAGACAGTAGGCAAGACCACCATTGATGAGGTGCTCACTGTTGGTAAATTCCGTGTCCAACAGGAGACAAAACAACTCTTACAATCTATTTTAGATCGCTATAGGGCAGGGGTAATGGTTGTCGCAGTACAGCTTCAAGAAGTCCATCCACCTAAGGCTGTTATTCATGCCTTTAAAGATGTAGCCAGTGCCAAAGAGGATAAAGTCAAATTTGTAAATGAAGCTGAGGCCTACAGGAACGATCTATTGCCCAAGGCAAAAGGGAAAGCAGCCCAAGTCATTAATGAGGCCATGGCCTACAAGGAGACCAAGATTAAAACGGCAAAAGGTGACACAGATCGGTTTTTAAATATGCTTAAAGAGTATAAAAAGGCACCACTTATCACTAAAAAAAGGCTCTATTTGGAGACCATTGAGAATATCCTTTCTAAAACCAGAAACATTGTTGTGCCAGCAGGTGCAGAAAAGATTGTATTGCCATTAGGAGAAAGGACATTACCAGAACTCAAGAAATAGGAGGGATTTATGAAAAAAGCGCCATGGATTATTTTAGCCATCTTTATTTTATTGATTATAGGGTCACAATTTTTCTTCACTGTAGACCAGACTCAACAGGGCATCTTAATCCAGATGGGAAAGCCTGTGGGGGAAACCTTGGGCCCTGGTATTCATTTTAAATTACCCTTTATACAAAGAGTGGTACGTTTTGAACATCGTATTCTGGTATACGATGCTGCCCCGGCTGAGATTCTTACTGAGGATAAAAAGAATTTGGTGGTAGATAATTATTCTAAATGGCAGATTATAGACCCTTTAAAGTTTTATCAAACAGTGAGAAACATTGCAGGTGGTCAGTCCCGTTTAGACGATATTGTTTATGCTCAATTGCGGGTAGAATTGGGTCTTCATACCTTAACTGAGGTGGTTTCAGAGGCAAGGAGCATACTTATGGAGAAGGTTACTGTCAGGTCTGACAAATTGGCGGCAGCTTATGGAATTAAGGTAGTTGATGTGCGAATAAAGAGGGCAGATTTGCCAGAAGAGAATGAACGTTATGTATTTGACAGAATGAGGGCAGAGCGTGAGAGGGAGGCCAAGCGCTATCGCTCAGAGGGCATGGAGAAATCAATAAAGATAAAAACAGCCGCAGACCGTGATAAGGCCATAATCTTGGCCCAGGCCTATCAGGAGGGACAAAAGATCAAAGGGGAAGGAGATATGGAATCCATAAAAATCTATGCAGATGCCATGACAAAGGGTCCAGAATTTTATGACTTCATCCGTTCTTTAGAGGCCTATGAGAAGGGGCTCAATAATGGAATAACTACTTTTATTCTTACCCCGGACAGTGAATTTTTAAAATTTCTCAATTTAAAAGGGGCAAGTAGCAAATAGTGAATTGTAAATGGTGAATAGTGAACAGGAACTATTATGGGAGGAAGATTATGGTGGAGATAATTAATATAAATACTACCAAGAGAACACAACTAATTGACATAACCTCCCAGGTAAGTGAAACAGTAAGGAAGTCTAATATAAAAGATGGGGTATGTGTGGTGTATGTACCCCATACTACGGCTGCTGTAACCATTAATGAAAATGCAGACCCAAATGTTAGGGAGGATATTATAAACATCATTGATCACATTGTGCCTTGGCAATACGATTATAAACATTTGGAGGGCAATTCCCCGGCACATATTAAGGCCACACTAATTGGACCATCTGTCACAATATTCATAGAAAATACCCATTTATCATTAGGCACATGGCAGGGGGTCTTCTTTTGTGAGTTTGATGGACCAAGGAGTAGAAGGGTTCTTGTAAAGGCCTTCTAAAAGATGCCTCGTCTTGTCTTTTTTGGTTTTATAGCTATAGTTACTATTTTCCTTTATCCCTTTATGTTTACTGCTAGCATCCTTCCTGAGGTAAGGAAGACAGTGCCCCATATCATAGCTAGGTTGTGGGCAAAGATAATCATTTGGGTAACCGGGGTAAAGGTAAGTATAAAGGGTTTAGAAAATATAAATATCAATTATCCTTATGTCTATGCTATGAATCATCAAAGTTACTTTGATATTTTTGCTATTTTATCTGCCTTGCCAGTACAGTTTAAATGGATGGCAAAAAAGCAGTTGTTTTACATCCCCTTTTTGGGTTGGGCAATGAGGAATTGTAATTACATTCCAGTAGATCGAAAAAAACCAAAAAGTGCACATAAGGCATTAAAAAAGGCACTGGAATTCCTCAATCAAGGTTATTCTATCATTATTTTTCCAGAAGGCACACGCAGCAAAGATGGGTATATTGGGCCCTTTAAGACAGGTGGAATTGTACTGGCATTGAGGTCAAATAAACCCATTGTCCCGGTGACTATCATAGGGACAAGGTATATCTTGCCTAAAGGGGGGCATTTTATAAGATCGGGCCATGTTAAGGTCATCATTGATAAGCCCATCCCTACTAAAGGTTATAAGGAAGCAGAAAAGGAAAAATTGGCAAATATATTAAGGGATGTTATCGTCAAAAACTATGAAACATCTAATTAAGGGGAATTTGCCTAAACATGTGGCAATTATCATGGATGGTAATGGTCGTTGGGCCAAAAAACATGGTAAACCCCGGATTGAGGGACATCTAGAAGGCATAAATTCTGTAAGAGAAGTAGTGGAGACAGCAAGGGAATTAGGTATTGGGGTCCTCACCCTATATGCCTTCTCTTATGAAAATTGGCAAAGGCCAGAGGAGGAAGTCTCTGCCTTGATGGGTCTTTTAAACAAGTATCTAGAAGATGCGTTAGAAAATATGTTAAAGCACGATATCCAATTAATGGCCATAGGGGAATTAAACTTACTCCCTGTTAATACACACAATATCCTTAAAGAAACCATAGAGAAAACAAAGGATTGCCAGAGTATGATATTAAATTTGGCCTTAAGCTATGGAGGGAGGCAGGAGATTGTCAGAGCCACAAAGGACTTGGTAAAGGCCGCCTTAGCAGGTAAGATCAATATAGATGAGATAAATGTACCTTTGTTTGACAAATGCCTTTATACGGTAGGTCTACCTGACCCAGATTTGCTTATTAGGACTAGTGGAGAAATGCGTCTTAGCAACTTTTTGCTCTGGCAATTGGCCTATACAGAAATTTATGTCACCTCCATTTTCTGGCCAGATTTTCGCCGTGCCCAATTTATTGAGGCCCTTAAGGCTTATCAATCAAGGAACAGACGTTTTGGCAAGACATCTGAACAGATAAATAATGGATAAAAACCACAAAAGGCGCATCCTTACCGCAGCCGTTGGTTTACCTATAGTTTTTTATATTCTGCTGTTTGCCTCTAATGAGATCTTTTTGTTCTTTGTCATCCTGGTTGGAATAGTTGCTTCCTATGAACATTACAGCCTGTGGGGACTTTCATCAGTAAAATCTTTATTTTGGGGCCATATATTTCTAGGCACTTGTCTACTTTTATATTTTGCCTTTGGTTCTCATTATTTAACAGGTTTTACATTATTTCTTTTAATTTCTAGCCTTTACTTCACACTTATTTATAAATACATTCCACAACACTTATCACTGCTTCCCATTTGTATATTGGGTCTAGTTTATCCCAATCTTTTTTTGGCACACGCCTACCTTATAAAAGCATTGCCTAAAGGGGAAACATGGCTCCTATGGATATTATTGACAGTATTTGCCAGTGATACAGGGGCATTTTATGCAGGTAATATTTTTGGTAGGCACAAACTCTATGAGGAATTAAGCCCTGGTAAGACCTGGGAGGGTGGATTAGGTGGTATTTTTTCTGCTATCTTTCTTGGTTTCATAGGCTATATGTGGCTTCCTTTATCTTTAGAGAAGGTCTTGCTTTTGGCAGTAGTTATAGCTATTTCAGGGCAAATGGGTGACTTGTTTGAATCCGCCCTTAAAAGACATGCCCAGTGTAAAGATTCAGGGCACTTTTTACCCGGTCATGGTGGATTATTAGATAGAATAGATGGTTTGTTGTTTGTCCTACCTGTAGTATATTATCTTTTATTATGGTGGATAGAGTGAAATATTTAAGTGTCTTAGGTTCTACGGGCTCTGTTGGAAGACAATCCCTGGATACGATAAGCCTTTTTCCTGAAAGATTTAAGATAATTGCCTTGGCAGCAGGAAAAAATTTATCCCTTTTAAAGACACAAATTAAAAAATTTCATCCTCAATTGGTTTGTGTGATGAACAAAGAACTGGCTAGGGCATTAAGTCTTAATTTATCTAAAAACAATGTTCTAAGAATAGTCTATGGAGAAAGTGGATATGAAGAGGTAGCTACCTTCCCTGAAGTAGATATGGTGATCTCAGCTATGGTAGGCATTAGTGGGCTAAAACCTACTTTAGCGGCTATTCAAGCAGGCAAAACCGTGGTTTTGGCCAATAAGGAGTCATTGGTAGCAGGTGGGGCATTAATCATAAGTGCATTAAGGAGAAAAAATCAAATATTGCCTATAGATAGTGAACACAGTGCCATCTTCCAGCTCTTGCATAATCAAGAAAAAGCCCATTTAAAGAGGATTATTTTAACGGCTTCAGGTGGCCCATTTTGGAGCCTTCCACAGGAAAAACTTGGCAAAGTCACACCAGAAATGGCCTTAAAACACCCTCGGTGGTCTATGGGGGTAAGAATCAGTGTAGATTCAGCTACTTTAATGAATAAAGGACTAGAAGCCATAGAGGCAAAATGGTTATTTAATGTACCTTTATCTCAAATTGATATTTTGATTCACCCCCAAAGCATTGTCCATTCTTTAATAGAACTGACTGATGGGGCTATTATGGCCCATTTTGGTGTACCTGATATGCATTTGCCCATTGCCTTTGCACTCAACTACCCAGAGCGCTTACCAATAAATATCTCACCACTTAACCTTTTTTCCCAGCCCCTCACATTTTTCCCTCCTGATTTTAAAAAATTCCCCTGTTTGCATTTGGCTTTAGAAGCGGCTAAAATAGGTGGGACAATGCCTACAGTACTTAATGCCGCTGATGAAATAGCAATAGAGGCATTTTTAAAAAGAAAGATTAGATTTACTGATATTCCAAAAGTTATTAATGTAGTTATGGACAGACATAACTCCATAGACGCAGTTTCATTAGAGGCTATCTTAACAGCAGATCAATGGGCAAGAAACGAGGCAAAACGATGGATAGAAAGACATTTGGAGGTATAAATTGGCTATTTTTTGGACCATAGTAATCATAGGCTTACTTATATTTGTCCATGAAGGTGGGCACTTCTTAGTAGCTAGGTGGTGCGGGGTTTCTGTGAGGAAGTTTTCTTTAGGATTTGGCCCTAAGGTCATTGGAAAAAAGATTGGTGAAACAGAATATGTGGTCTCTGCTATACCCTTTGGTGGATATGTAAAACTTTTAGGGGAATCGCCCAAAGATGAAATTACAGAACAAGAGATGCACTATGCCTTTATTCATCAACCCCTTTTCAAACGTACCTTGATTGTACTAGCAGGCCCCATAGCAAATCTATTTTTTGCCATAATAATTTTTATGTTCTTATTTATGATTTATGGATATCCACACATCCTTCCTAATATAGGTGAAGTAGCAAAGGCCTCTCCTGCTGCTTTAGCAGGTTTTAAACCGGGCGATATGATTATTTCTGTCAATGATCAAACAGTTAATACTTGGGAAGAACTAGCAACTAAAATTCAAAAGAGCAAAGGGACCTTAAATATAAAGATTAAAAGGGACAAAAAGATTTTTAGCTTAAAGGTCACCCCTAGGATGGAGAAGGTAAAAAACATATTTGGTGAGGAGACTCAGCGACCTATCATTGGAATTGTAGCCTCTGGTGAGGTAAGGATAGAGCACCTTTTACCTTGGGATGCGACTATAAAGGCCTCGATCCAAACATTTGCCGTAACCAAGTCAACTCTAGTTTTTATAGGAAAACTGATTTCTGGGAAGCTTTCTTTAAGTTTCTTAAAAAAGAGTGTTGCAGGGCCTATTGGCATTGCCCAGCTTACCTCAAGGACAGCAGAAGCAGGTTTTGCTGTCCTTTGGTCCTTTGCTGCTCAACTTTCTATCATGTTAGGGGTTCTTAACCTATTGCCTATCCCTATTTTAGATGGAGGCCACCTGCTTTTCTATCTAATTGAGTTTATAAAAAGAAAGCCACTTAGTATAAAGACCATGGAAATTGCCCAAGGTATTGGATTGGCGATATTAATTTCATTGATGCTTTTAGTTACATACAATGATATTATAAGGATTATGAAGAAATCGCTTCTTCCATGAATATTTTAGCTATAGATACCTCAACCATGCTAGGCACAGTTGCCTTGGTGGCCAATGGAAAATTATTAGGACAAATCGATTTGGACCTGCCTATCACCCATACAAAAAGAATCCTTAAAGGCATCGATAACTTGTTAAAATTGACAGGCATTAATTTATCAAAAATAGATGCCTTCGCTATTACAAAAGGCCCAGGTAGTTTTACAGGCATCCGCATTGGTATAGTTACTGTAAAGGGATTGGCCTATGCCCTAAATAAACCTCTAGTATCAGTAGTTACATTAGATGCATTGGCACGGAATTTCTTATTTGCCCCTTATCTCATCTGCCCCATGATAGATGCTAAAAAAGAGGAGGTATTTTCTGCTTTATATGTATCAAGGCAAGGGAAAATAGAAAAGATTTACCCTTGTTGCAGTATAAAACCTATAAATTTGATAAAAAAGATTAAAAGAAAAACTATATTTGCAGGTACAGGCGCTGTAGTTTATAAAACATTGATAGAAAAGAACATGAAAGATTTAGCTATTTTTCCACCCTGCCACCTAAATCGTATTCAGGGAGAGGTAATTGCCCATTTGGCCTTAGAGCAAATCATACTAGGTAAAATAGATGACAGCCTGCATTTGGCCCCATTTTACATAAGGCCATCGGATGCAGAATTGAGAACAAACCTGCAAGATATTAGGATACACGATACAAGATACGTGATATAAAAAATGACAAATGACAAAGCTCAAATGTCAAACAAAGCCCAAAATCCAAATGACAAAAGTATAGTATCTTGCAAAGATAACTGCACTATGCCATTGCGAGGTTGCCGAAGGCAACCGAAGCAATCTGGTTTGTTCGGGGCAGCTCTACAATCTCTGATAACAATTCTTCGGATATCAAAACTGAGATTGCTTCGCTGCGCTCGCAATGACGGAAAGAATTTATATAATGAATTATGCGTTTAACTATAATCTTTTAGCATTTAGCATTTGGATTTTGACATTTGGGCTTTATTCTATGTCAACAAGGAACCATTTTATAGATAGTATAGGGATAGAACCTTGACATACATATTTTATCTGCCTATAAAACTTTTTTTATCTAAGGAGGTAAGGATGGAAGAAAGGGATGAGGCCCTGATTAATGAGCTTATTAATCGTGATCAAATCTTACGTAAATACTGGGAAGAGCATCTAGAATTAGAAAAAAGGGTAGAAGAGTATAATAAACGTCTTTATTTAACGCCAGAAGAAGAATTAGAAAAAAAGCGGCTTAAAAAAAAGAAGTTAGCAGGTAAGGATAAGATTGAGGCCATTTTGGCAAAATATAGGAAAGAAATAATAGGAAAGAAATAAAATGAAGCTTACAGGGGCTCAGATAGTTATTCAGAGTTTAATAAAAGAGGGAGTAGACAACATTTTTGGTCTCCCTGGTGGTGCAATTATTGATGTCTATGATGCACTTTATGATTCACCTATAAGGCATATATTAGTCCGCCACGAACAAGGCGCTATTCATGCAGCAGATGGCTATGCTAGGGCAACAGGCAAAGTAGGGGTTGCTATGGTGACCTCTGGGCCTGGGGCTACTAATACTGTAACGGGCATTGCTACTGCCTACATGGATTCTATCCCCATTTTAGTATTTACAGGACAGGTACCCACAAAATTGATTGGTAATGATGCCTTCCAGGAGGCAGATATTGTAGGCATTATTCGTCCTTGCACTAAGCACAATTATTTGGTTAAGGATGTAGATGCATTGGCTAGGACTATAAAAGAGGCATTCTATATTGCACGCTCTGGCCGTCCAGGCCCTGTCTTAATTGATTTACCTAAGGATGTGCAACAGGCAAAGGCAGAGTTTGAATACCCAAAAGAGGTGGATCTCCCTGGGTATAAGCCAAAATATAAGGCCCATATTGGACAGGTTAACAGAGCTGCTCAATTGATTGCCAATGCCAGAAGGCCTATGGTTTATGCAGGAGGTGGGGTTATTTATTCTAAAGGGGCACATGAGGCACTAAAGAGACTGGCTGAGGGCTTTTTTATGCCTGTAACCAATACACTTATGGGATTGGGGGGATTCCCGGGGACCCATCCTTTATGGTTAGGGATGTTAGGGATGCATGGTACTTACCGAGCAAACATGGCTGTTGTTCACTGTGATGTGTTAATTGGGGTAGGTGCAAGGTTTGATGACAGAGTAACAGGAAAACTAGAAGAATTTGCCCCTGATGCAAAGATTGTCCACATTGATATTGATCCTGCCTCTATCAGTAAAAATGTAATAGTAGATGTCCCTATTGTTGGGGATTGTAAAGATGCCCTTATGAAATTGAATCAGGCACTCTCAGAGATTCATGTTAATTGGAAGGATAAGCACAAGGCCTGGTTAGAACAGGTTGAGGAGTGGAGAAAGACTCATACTTTACATTATCAACAACCATCCGATGGTTCCCTTAAACCCCAATATGTAGTAGAAAAAATCTATGAATTGACCAAGGGGAAGGCCATTATTTCCACAGAGGTAGGGCAAAATCAGATGTGGACAGCCCAATACTATAAGTTTGACGAACCTAGGACCTTCCTTACCTCTGGGGGATTGGGGACAATGGGTTATGGTTTTCCTGCGGCCATAGGGGCGCAGGCAGCCTTTCCGGATAGGCTAGTGATAGATATAGCTGGAGATGGCAGCATCCAGATGAATATACAAGAATTGGCTACGGCTGTGGGGTATAGATTGCCAGTTAAGGTAGCAATTTTGAATAATGGCTACCTAGGTATGGTGCGTCAGTGGCAACAATTGTTTTATAGGGGTCGTTATTCCCAGACGTCCTTAGAGTGCTCACCAGATTTTGTAAGAGTGGCTGAGGCATATGGTGCTGTAGGTTTAAGGGCCACCAAACCACAGGAGGTGGAAAAAACCATTAAGAAAGCATTAAATACAAATGCCCCGGTTTTCATAGACTTTGTAGTAGAGAGGGAGGAAAATGTTTATCCTATGGTGCCAGCAGGTGCACCACTTTCAAACATGCTTTTGGTATAAAAGATGAGACACACTATTTCACTACTAGTAGAAAACATACCAGGTGTGCTTTCAAGGGTAGCAGGGCTTTTTAGTGGTAGAGGCTTTAATATTGAGAGCCTCTGTGTAGCCGAGACCATTGACCCTCAAATTTCCCGCATTACTCTGGTAACCAGTGGGGATGAACAGATTATTGAACAAATAAAAAAACAACTAAATAAATTAATTAATATTATTAAGGTAATTGATTTATCAGAGATAGAGTCAGTAGAGAGAGAGATGGCCTTGATTAAGGTGAAGGCCACCCCAGAACATAGGGCTGAAATTCTGCGTGTTGTAGATATATTTCGTGGTAAAGTAGTAGATGTAAGTCCCAATTATTATACAGTGGAGATTACAGGGGATGCAAATAAACTCCAGGCATTTGTTGAACTACTAAGGCATTTTAAGATAAAAGAGATTGCCCGAACCGGAACAGTGGCCCTGCCCAGGGCAAAGAAGGGATTTAGGGAAAAAGAGGAGGGATAATGAAGATCTACTATGATTCAGAAACAAGCTTTGATGCCTTAAAGGATAAGACCATTGCTATAATTGGTTATGGCAGTCAAGGACATGCCCATGCCTTAAATTTAAGGGATAGTGGTTTAAATGTAATTGTTGGGCAAAGACCAGGTGGCCCAAATTACAGACTGGCTATAGAACACGGATTTAAACCTGTCTCTGCTGCTGAGGCTTCAGAGGCAGGGGATCTAATTGCTATTTTGACGCAAGACCATATTCAACCTGCTATTTATAATGAATCTATCAAGCCCCACTTGAAAGAGGGTAGGGCTATCCTTTTTGCCCATGGATTTAACCTCCATTACCATCAAATTGTTCCTCCTCCATCTATAGATGTAATTATGGTAGCCCCTAAGGGGCCTGGGCACCTAGTAAGGAGGATGCATGAAAAGGGCGCTGGTGTGCCAGCACTTGTGGCAGTGGGGCAAGATGCCTCAGGAAATGCATGGTCTAAGGCTTTGGCCTATGCTAAAGGAATTGGAGCTACTAGGGCAGGTGTGCTAGAAACTACATTTAAAGAAGAGACGGAGACAGACCTATTTGGAGAACAGGTAGTCCTGTGTGGTGGGGTAACAGCGCTTATGAAAGCAGCCTTTGAGACACTGGTGGAGGCAGGCTATCAATCAGAAATTGCCTATTTTGAGTGCATACATGAGTTAAAATTGATTGTTGACCTGATTTATGAAGGTGGCTTTCAGCACATGCGCTATTCTGTCAGTGATACTGCAGAATATGGCGATATGACAAGGGGCAAGAGGGTGATAAATGAGGATGTGAAAAGGAGGATGAAGGAGATATTGACTGAGGTACAGTGCGGTGAGTTTGCTAGGGAGTGGATATTAGAGAATCGGGCGGGTCGTCCTGTGTACAATGCTCTAAAGAAAAAAGAAACCTCTCATTTGGCAGAGGAGGTTGGTGCACGCTTGAGAAAAATGATGCCGTGGCTGAAAAAATAGTTTCTTGAGTTTACACGGTTTGTTGAGTTTATTGGGTTTAAACTCAACGAACTCAAGAAACCCAAGAAACTCAATTAACAATTTAACTGCAGGGGAAAATGAACCGAGCAGGTTGGTTATTCATCGCTCCTAATCTTCTATTATCTGGATTGGCTGTAGGTTATCACTTTTATCAATGGGCCATTTTCTTCGGTATGTTTGGACTGTTTATGGCAGTTTTTTTTCGAGACCCTAAAAGGACCATTCCGGAAGATAAAAGCTGTATTCTTTCTCCTGCTGATGGAAAGGTAGTCTTTCAAAGGGAGGCATATGAGCCAATTTCTAAGAGAAAAATGCAAAAAATTAGCATCTTTATGTCCTTATGGGATGTCCATGTAAATCGTGCCCCGATAGCAGGGAGGGTTGGAGAGATAAGCTATAAAAAAGGGCGTTTCTTACCTGCATTTAAGGAAAAGGCCTCTTCTGAAAATGAGGCAAATTTTATATCATTTGAGACAGAAGGATTTTCATATGTATTGGTCCAAATTGCAGGCATCCTGGCTAGGAGGATTATTTGCTATCTAAAATTAAGCGATGAGGTAAGTTTGGGACAACGTATTGGTTTAATCTGTTTTGGCTCTCGGGTTGATTTGTATTTGCCAGTTGATATAAAGTTAAAACCCTTATTAGGGAAGAAGGTAAAAGCAGGAGAAACCATCTTTGGATATTTGGCATGAGAAAAAATAAAAAACACGGTGTATATATTTTGCCAAACTTGCTTACCACACTCAGCCTATTTGCCGGATTTTATGGGATTATTGAGGTTATAAGTGGGCACCCCGAAAAGACTATAATAGCTATTCTTATTGCTGCCTTTATAGATGGGCTGGATGGCTGCATGGCTAGGTTGACCAAGACCGTAACAGTATTTGGCGCAGAATACGATTCTTTATCCGATTTAGTGGTCTTTGGATTGGCACCTGCTATCCTTATCCTTACATATACCCTTAAACCTTTAGGAAGGCTTGGTTTTTTAGCAGCTTTTTTATATGTGGCTTGCGGTGCCTTAAGATTGGCTAGATTCAATACACAACTTAAGAAGGTAAGCTTAAATTACTTTGTTGGACTTCCTATACCAGCAGCAGCCATTTCTATTGTTTTGACTATAAGCATTTGTAAACAATGGCAATTTAGCACAAATATAACACAGTTTCTTATTTTAGGCTTTACCTATTTACTTTCATTTTTAATGGTTAGCAATATCCGTTACTATAGTTTTAAAGACCTACAGTGGGTAAAACACAGACCATTTCAAAACTTGGTCTTATTTGTTTTATTGATGGTAGTCATTATGGCCCATCCATTTTTGATGCTATGGAGTTTTTCTATAGTATATTTGGTTTCTGGCCCTATTTCCCTATTTTTTCATAGACGCACTGAGACCCAGGCAAAGCTAAAAAGTAACAGGATTCAGGATTAAGGATAGAGCAAAACTTGATCAAATTGGAAGGATATCCGAACACATTTCGGATATGAACGAGTAAACCGGCATCATTTTATTCGAACAACATAGAATATTAGAAAGGTAGAATTATATGGCACAAGGCTCACAGATTTCTG
>LJNA01000020.1 GCA_001304365.1 Syntrophobacter sp. DG_60
AATCTCCCAAGATAGGCAATCTTAGCAATAAACGGTCAAATAAATACTGCCCCCTTTCCGTACGGTAAATGAACCTAATAAATAAAATAAAACCCACTAAGCCCAAAAATATATGGATAATATACTTTTTAGTAAATGAGCTTAAATTAATTACAAATTGGGTGGGGGCTGGTAAGCCACAACCAAAGTCAGAGAATATTTTCTGAAAAGAGGGAATAACATATACCAAAATAACGGTTAAAACAGTAAGGGCTACTACAAGGGTGACAGCAGGATAGATCATTGCCCCTCTTACCTTTCTCTTTAATGCCAAGGCCTTTTCTTTATAGCTAGTAATTCTATTTAATACCTCGTCTAAAAAACCGCCTGTTTCTCCAGCTACTACCATACTGACAAATAGCTCATCGAATATCTTAGGATGTTTTTTAAGTGCCTCGGCCAGATTAGACCCCCCTTCTACATCCAATTTTATTTGGTCTAATATATTTTTAAAGGATTTATTTTTTTGTTGGCTAGATAGGATATCTAGTGCTCGGACTATGGGCAGGCCTGCATTTATCATAGCAGTTAATTGGCGAGTAAATACAGCTACCTCTTTCTCACTTACTCTGCTCAAAAAGGGAATGCTTAAGGACTTTGCCTTCCTACCAACTTTTACAGGGTTTATATGCTGCCTTCTTAATCTGTAGCGAACCGCAGCTTCATTAGCTGCATCTAACTCACCTCTTACTGTCTTGCCATCTGTGGTTTTACCCTCCCAAGCAAATACAGGCATAAACACCTCCATTAATTAAAATAAGCAGGTAAGTCAAAAATGTCAAGTTTATCTTGACTTTGCTCAATTTTTGGATTAACCTTCAAGTAGTTGGGGGATCGTCTAGCGGTAGGACGACAGGCTCTGGACCTGTTAGCCGGGGTTCGAATCCCTGTCCCCCAGCCACGTGAAATAAATTTCAATTATAAATTATTAATTATGGAATTATTTTTGAGCAAAAAGATGAGGGCTTCCATTTCACGTGGCTAGCTATGGTCCCATCGTCTAGTGGCCTAGGATACTGGCCTCTCACGCCAGAGACACGGGTTCGAATCCCGTTGGGACTACCAGAGATCTAAAGGCCAGCCTATTCGTGGGGACGTATAGGGGACACCGAAGTCAGCTTTTCCCCCAGCCAAAGAGAAAAAAGTGGGAAGTTAATTAACCCACAAAATTAACTAAATCTTAATTAATCTAATACTTTCTCAAAATTTTGAGTCCTGAGAGGCCCCTTTTTTCATAGTACAAGATCTTAACTCTATCTAATTTCGCCATTATGAAGCTGTGGAGGTGCTTTTGGGCTTATAAGGGAGATGCTTGGTAGAGTATAGACTGCCTTTTTGAAGAAAGGTATTAAGTAGATTCTTCGCTTTTTTTTCTTTGGGCTTTTCCTCAGCCTCTTCCTTTCGAATTCTCTTTTCCTATTTAGCTACGAGTTCGGCTGTTTTTTCACGGAAAGTGCTCACTGACTCAACTTGCTTTCTTAAATCGGCCATACCCCCCAGCCCTTTTGTATGCCAAAACAGCAACAATTAAGGCAACAATGGCAATGACAAAGTTTAATGTGGTCATAACATTCACCTCCTTTCATTTTACAACATAGCTTTGTGGCATTTTGGTCTCCCAAGAGAACTCTATATAGATTGGCTTTAACAATTATAACTTGCCATAGGCCGCGAAAAATTTCCACCGCACTTAATCCCTTCTAACTACCCAATTTAGGCATAGATGTGTTGTTGGATGATTTATTCTTGTCTTGTGCTTAAACTTCTCCTTGTTTGGCTATTCAGCGTTCAGCGGGTCATCCAGCGCTTATTTAAGTAAAAATTCTAACAAAAAACCAAGTAATCATTATACCTTCTATGACAAACTTAACCACCGTTCCACCTAGAAATCCTATTAGAGTTCCAATACCAATGCGAAATGCATGAGCTAAATTGCGTTTAACCAATAGTTCCGCTAATACCGCACCAATAAATGGGCCAATAATCAGACCTAAGGGCCCAAAGAAGAAAATTCCACTTAATGCTCCAATGATACTGCCCCAAATAGCTGCCTTTGAGCCTCCGTAATGCCGTACACCCCAGGCACTTGATATATAATCAACAAATAAAACCAATAAGGTAAGAATACCTTGGCCTAGATAAAAGACCCAAGAAAGATTAGCAAAATCTACAAAAAATCCATAGATGAACATTCCCAGCCAGATGAGGGGAGCACTTGGCATAATTGGCAAGATGGTTCCTAAGAAGCCAGAAATAAAAAAGATAATTGCAATGATTAATCCTATGATGGATATGTCTTCCAGTGCAGGCATTTAACAGTTTAACTACCATAATCCTTAAAAAATTTCCACTGCACGTTTATCCTCCAGACTGTTTTTTTATAATTTTATCCCTAAATGGAGTTAGAGACTCTATGCCTTGGCGTAGAAAAAGAAAAGAATTTTCCAGGCAGGTTAAAAAATGCAGACAGATTGAGTAATTTAGGAAGGTATAATCCAGATCCCATCCCTTATAAAGGTTTCTATTCTTGCCTTGTCTTCTGGTTTTACCTCAATAAACTGTATTCCTATTTGGAAAAAATTGCCTTCTTCTGTTTCTACCTCTTTTGTCCACACTACTTTGCCACGAGCAATAACTGGGGAAGAGGGAACGTTGATTTGTAATTCCATCACCTTGTCCTTTGGCAGCTCTTCTGGTGAAAGGAGGCGTATCCCTCCTACACTGATATCAAGGCTCATAAGGCCTGTCAGCGCTGAATCATTGTGTCTAACTTTTACCCTGACATAGATAGGCTCTCTGAGAAATCTTCTTCTTTCCCCTCTCATACCAACGTTTCTACTATTTTCAGTTTAGGAAAGCTAGAAACCAACCTAAAACTTATTCATAGTAGCACAATTTTTAAGAGGCTTCCACTATATATTCAACCTAAAATCGTTACTATCACAGAAGTTACCGATACTGCTTTGGCTGGCAACTGATGGGAAGGGTTAAGTGCCACTTAAAGCGGGTTGTTGCTTAAAGAAAGGAATCACTAAGTAACTTGCTTCTGGCAATTAAAAAGATTACCCGAAACCAGACAAAGGATGGGTATGTTAAGAGGTTTTCCTATTTAAAGACCACCACTGTCTACTGACACACTAATCTTGTTTGCAGTCTTAGTCAAGAGGAGGAAAGCGAAGGGTTAGCTTTGACCTTTTTTGATTATTAAATTATGTTTCCAAAAACCAATTTGAATTGCTATAGATTTACTCGCCTATGTATATATTCAGTATACTCCTTAATTATTGGGGTATATTTCCCCTTAAGTAAGGTTGAAGAAATCAGGAAGTCCGCTGTTGAGCGATTACATACAGTGGGAATGTTATAGACAACAGAGATTCTTAGCAAAGCTTTAACATCTACATCATGTGGATGTGGTTCCATAGGATCCCAAAAGAATATCATAAGATCGATTTTTCCTTCGGAAATCATTGTACCCAGCTGTTGATTCCCTCCCAACGGCCCCGATTTTAATTTAATGTAAAAAAATTTCTTTCCATAAAATTATAGTGGAAATTTCAGGAAAGTTATGATAATTAACACTAGTTGACAATTTGAACAACTAGCCAGTAGCAACGAGGTGAATACATAGTGGTGGAACCAAGTAGAGACCTGTTGAAGATTTTTGGAACGCTCCTGCTGATTTTAGGTGTAAGCGTGTGGATAGTCTACGGTTTATTGCGTTACGGGATGGGTTGCCATGTAACAGCACTACAGTTTTTGCCTTACCACTTGGCAGGTGTCGTGCCCGGTGTAGTGCTGCGACGACACCGATTCTTCCGGAGTCTTATTAGGCGTCTATTTTAATGTATCCAAAGAGTTGGGGCCCTCTTCTATGTTATTTCTTATACCAATACCTTAAACGGAAATTACCTATTTGAAAGACTCAGGCCCCAAAGTATTGGATATGCTTTTTTATCCCAACTCCGTCTAATTTTGCCAATCTGAGAGTCTTTTAGGCTTATAATTTATAATTATCAGTAGCCCTTGATTTATTCGGGGGCTATTTTCATTATGGAGGTTGAGTCCTATGTAAGGGAAAATTTGCAATGACTGATTAGCCTCTACAATATTTGCAGTGAGGATTTCACTCGATACTATCCTTGCTTTTCACCCACCATTCCAAAAGGGGTTTGATTACAAAGGGACTCCATTTAAGGTTTGCTTCTTTAGCAAAAAATCCGCCTGCGTAGTGTGTTGCTGTAAGACTTCCCTCTTCCTCGTCCTTCAGAACATCAATGAAAAACTGCATTTTGTCCTTTCTTGGGATGTCAGTTCTTTTCGAAATATAATTAACCAGATAGGCGTGATAAGCCGATGGAAGTTCAGCATAGGTCTTTCGTAGATCGGACAGAGTGAGTTTAGAGGGATCAATATTTTTCTGTTCCCAATCAACATTGATATATCCAGGACTTAACGCTCCCCCATAATAGGTGCGTATTTTGACAATAGCATCGCCAGCGAGCCTCCGATAGGCAAAAGATTTATCATTCACCCAGGAAATTAATTGGTTGAATGCCAGCCGATCGTCATTCTGAGCAGCCATTAAGGTCAATGTGAACTCCGATAATGCTGTAAGCTTTTGGTTTGCCTTTGTGAGTTCAACGTCTACTGCCTTAAGTTTGCTCTCAGTGGTTTCAATCTTTGGACTAATATTTTCTTCAATTTTCTGCTCTATGAGCTGATCTGCAATATCGTCAATCCGTTCTTCGGCTTTCTTTTGAACCAATAAGCGGATATTTTCTTTTTTAAATTCTTCATCAATTTGAGATTCAACTTGCTTCCTAACCCTGCCAACTTCCGACCTTATTTCATCTTTAAAATCTCTTATTGATTTGTATGAAAACCATAACCCTAGTCCTAGTCCTGCAATAATAATTATAGTCAAGAGTGAACCAAGCCATTTGTAAGCAGAGCGAACCCATTCAACTTCTTTGTGAGCATGATCCACAATATCTTGATAGTGGCGGAATGTAGGTCCCTGTTCTTTTTGCTCACCGTCGGGATTTTTCTTCTCTTCGTTTTCCATTATATGACCTCTGCATTTATTTGGTTTTTATACTTAGCACAACCCTTCAAAAACTTCCACTGCATATTTAACCTAAAAACTGCCATAATATCCACCTGTAAAAATGCATCTATGAAAAAAGCTGTGCAACCTCTTCTTAACTTTAAAGTTTTTTTATACCACATATCTATCCATGCCCATTTGCACACATTAACTATCGGTAGCGGTCCCCTAATCAACATTAGAGCCCTAAAAAAGGCTAGAATCGAATGAGGGCAACCGTAAAACTCAACTTCTTTTTCATAATAGGGTCTTTGCTCTTTGCTCGCCACCGGCATTGGAACATATTTGTATGTTCCCCCTTTTGTATGTTCCCTTCCCTAAAAATCAAAGTCAATTCCAACTCCACCATATAATTCTCTTTCAAAATCACTTGACAAGGGTTCCTGATAGTTGAGATTAAATCTAAGTTTTGTATACTTACCCAAAGGTATCTGAAGGCCTGAACCGAATTTTAGATGGGTCAGGCCAGATTCATTTCTATAATATTTGCTGTTTATACCCAAATCTCCTTCTATCGAGAGTTTTGCAGGCAAATCAATCTTCTCGAGATTGAAATCATAGCTAAATGATGGCTCAAAATACCAGCCACTTCCACCCTCAAAATCATATGCCGTAAAAATAGAAGCATTGAGGAGTTTGCTTGAGGACAGAAACAAATAGATTTCCTGTGCCCTTTCTATATCAGTATTTGGAAACCAGTATGCACCATGACCAAGAGTTGCCTCATAATGCTCTCCGAACCTCTTCGTAATCTCAATATCCAAATCACCTTCTGTGATTTTTCCTAAGTCATGGTCAAAATTCAAGAAACCAATCAATTGAACACTAATATCATCTCTAAGTTTATATGATATAGTAGCTTGGTGATTATTTACACCACCCTCGGAGAGCATAAATCCCCTATGAATATGTCTAGTTGAATAATCATTTTTTAGACTGAATCCCCAGGGTTTTCTCTCTGGAACGACTATTTCATGCTTTTTCGAACCTTCATATTTTAGATCTATTGTTCCTGAAAGGTCCCGATCTACTTCTTTTAGGTCTCTAACTTCACTCCAAGCTCGAGAGACGTCATTCAAGAAGAAGGCCTTCACCCCCTCCACTCTTTTCAGTTCTTCTTGGGCTCTGGGATTTCTTTTAAGTTGAGCTGAGCCTTCTTTCAGTGTCATTCTTTCTGTAGGGGGTATCTCAAGGGTTTTCTCCCAAACAACATCAATTGGAGCATTAATTGCATTTTTACTCTCAGGTCTTCTTGAGGTTGAATAATGTGCACAGCTTATGGCTATAATTAAGATTAAAATCGGCAGCATTATACTTTTTAAACTCTTTAACTTGCCCACCCTTTACCCTTCACTAACTTTTTACCAAATACTAACTTAGCTTGTAGAAGTTTAAGCAAATTTGTCAAGCATTTTCTAAAGAAAGTTGTAGAAGTGCCAAAAAATATAAAAAATTTTTTGCGGGGGTGCAGCCCGGTCTAACAATCCCGCCCCCCCGAATCTTTAGATGCTTTTTTCTGGTGTCCATATTTGGCCAGATCAATTAATCATAATTAACCAGCTAGAGCGGGGGATTGGCAAATGATTGAACTTCCTCTCTTGTTATGTTAGATTATCAAGTGAAAGTAATTAAAGGAAGCGTTTCGCAAATCGCCAGTAGGAAAGGAGGAAGGTTATGAAACTGCGTAGATTCCTCGCCATTGTGCTCCTGATAACCTTGGGTATCATCCGGAGTTCTTTGGTTCATGCCGAGTTTGGAAATTTTCTCAAAGGCATCAAAAAAACCGTAGAGGGCGAAGAGCTCTCCGAGAGTAAGATCACACAGGGGCTCAAGGAGGCCCTCCAAATCGGCACGAGCAATGCCGTCAAGACGGTCTCCGAGGTGGATGGGTACTACAAAAACCCCAAGATTCGGATCCCGCTTCCAAACGCGGTCCAGAAGGTAGAAAAGGTTCTCAGGACTGTGGGATACGGCCCCCAGGTGGACACCTTCGAGCTAAGTATGAACCGGGCGGCCGAACAGGCAGCTCCTGAGGCCAAGTCCCTCTTCCTAGACGCCATTAAACAGATGACCTTCTCGGATGCTCGCAAGATTCTCCAAGGCCAGGACAATGAGGCTACCCTCTACTTTAAGGACAAGACTTACAATCCACTCCATGATATCTTCAAGCCTATCGTCCATACGGCCATGTCCGAGGTAGGCGTCACACGTACGTATCAGGAATTGGAAGCCAAGGCGCGCAGTATGCCCTTGACTGAGCGCTGGAGCTTGAACCTCGATGACTACGTGACCGATAAAGCCTTGGATGGCCTCTTCCTCATGGTGGCCGAGGAAGAGCAAAAAATCCGCCAAGACCCCGCGGCACGGGTGACCGATCTCCTCAAGGAGGTTTTCAGCAGATAGCGTTAACATGAGAAAGGTTAAACCTTGCCAGTTTTTCAAAAACATCTTCTTTGGTGTCCCGAATAGGATTCGAACAGCACCATTATTTATTTACTAATTACCAAAACCTGCTATAATTAAAACAGGTTTAATTTGGCTTATGAAAATTATTTATCGAGATAATTAAAAAAAAGAATTGGCAAGAGGTTAAAAAAGGCAACAAAAAAGACTGGGCATATACTTAGCTGATATTATGAGTGAGAAAGTAGAAAATAGTGAATGGCCACAAGAAGATTTTAGGAATAATATTGCTGATACATTATAAAGAGACAATTTTTACCCTTTTCATCGTAGTTAAGGAAATGAACGATATATTTTGAGCAAAAAGGGAGGTGAGCTAGATGGCTAAAAGGAAAGGGAAAAAGAAAAAGAAACCAAAAGGAAAAAAATAAGTATTCTCATTTAATCACTCAAAATACCCAGTTTCTCCAAAGTCTCTTTCTTTGGGATGCCATTTCTGTCCCAACCACGCAATTCATAATATCTTTCTAAACATCGCTCTTTGTCCTGTTCATTGATAAATGCCTTACACCCTTTGGCCATACCTGATGGTAAGGCCTCTCTCATGGTCCTAGGAGGGAGGCTATCATCTTTGCAACTTATGCCCTCTTTACAGTTAAAGCCTCGAATAAGGGTAAATATCCTATTTCCTATCTCCTGAAGTTCCCCTTCATCTATCCCCCTCCCGGTTACTGCCTTAAAATAATCAAGGCACATTTCATCTGTAACAGTAAATAAGGCAAAGGCACATATTATATAGTTATCTTTGGCAATGCTTTTGTTTTGAGTGCTTACAAGCTCTTCTACTATCCCTAATGCAGATTTTCTAGGTGGATTATGATTTGTAAGGGCATCGCGCAGATGGGTGGCACCAATGTTTGCTGTCATATAGGCCAGACCTTGGCCTATTTTCCCCCGACAGTTCCAGGCAGGGAGCTCAAGACCCTTAACATTCATGGAAAAATCAAAACACCTTTTTCCCCATATTTTGGCCAGCCTCTCAGTGCCCAGGGCCAACTGACTCCCTATACCTTTACCAAAGGCGATCTTTTTGATTAAATCCAAAAGCCCTTTTTCATCACCAAACTTAATCCTTTCTTTTATTACCCCCTTTTCATAACACTCCATAGTAAATGCAATTACATTTCCTGTAGAAATGGTGTCTAGACCATAAAGATTGCATAACTCGTTGGCCAAAATTACCGTTTCATATGTTTTTAGACCACAGTTTGCACCAAGCATGGCCAATGTTTCATACTCTGGCCTGCTCTTACCCTGAGGAAGGACATTACCCCCACAGGCAATGGGACAGGGGCAACAAGGCTCAGGCCTTACTCTATTTTCTCTATGGATGGTCTTTCCATTAAGCCCTTCATAATAATCCCACTCCCCTTTTCTGAAATTGAGCACTGGTAAGCGGTCTGTCTTGTGGGCATATCCTATGGCCCAGGAGGTACCATATAGATAGAAATCCACTTTATCCTTTTGCATCTGCTTTACCACATGGCTGGCCTCTTGATTTAGTTCTTTTATCCTCTTTGCGTCATAGATTGGCACCTCCATAGCCCCATTCACCAATATGGCCTTAAGATTCTTTGAACCAAACACAGCCCCTGCCCCACCACGACCAGCGGCCCTCCTTCTATCACTTATTAGGCAAGAAAAAAGTACCTTATTTTCTCCAGCTACTCCAATGGATACAATGCTAGACCGTTTACCCTCCACTGACTTTATGATTTTTTCCACCTCATTTGTGTGCTTGCCCCATAGATTTTGTGCATCTTTTATTTGGGCCTTTCCATTGGTTATAGAAATATACACAGGGGTTTGAGCCCTACCCTCAATAATCACCAGATCAAACCCACAACGTTTAAGGCCATGGCCAAACATACCTCCGCAATAGGTGTCCAAAAATATGCCTGTAAGTGGGGATTTCGTAATAGTAGCAAAACGGCCACTTGATAGAATATCAGTACCTTGAAATGGCCCTGTGGCCAAAACAATCCTATTTTCAGGAGAAAGTGGGTCAATACCCTCCTTTAAACCTCTTATAAAATAATAGGCCCCAATCCCTTTGGCCCCTAAGAATTTAGCAATAATTTCCTGTGGTATCTCTTCTGTAGCAATATCTCTATTTGTAAGATTTATCCTAAGTAACCTCTTCCAATAACCACTCATAATACTAACTATATAAAGTAAAATTCTTAAAAATAAAAGCTTAGTATTAGGCATTGATCTTGACTATATAGGAATTTCCTTTTTGGCTGCAGATGAACGCAGATTATCATGATTTTTAAAAAAATATATAGGTGATGGGAGATGACCATTAGCCAATAAGAATGTTTTTCTTAGCCTTATTCCCCAGTGGCCATTTGGCTATCTCCTGTTCATTGGAGGTATCTGTGAAAATCTGTGGCTTGAGTAACTTGACCTAAGTCACTTTGATGGGTTGATCCTCTTAAATCTGTTTAATTTTTTTATTCACATTCTCTTTGATTTCTGCTAAACTTCACAAATGCATCCAGCTACTAAATTCCTGGTACGTTTAGGGGCCAGCTTTTTAGGGGCATTGATTTTGACCCGTTTTTTTAGATTTCTGGGAAAAGGATGGGTTATAACCGGTATTCTCACCATTTTCCTTTTAGTCACTGCCTATGGGTTAGAGTGGTTAAAAAGGGGGCGCTTTGACTAAAAGGGTCATCACCCTTACCACAGATTTTAGTTCAAAGGATGCCTTTGTAGGCATCATGAAGGGTGTAATCTTAAAAATTAATCCAGAAGCTGAAATTGTAGATTTAAGCCATGAGATTAGCCCACAAAATATCAAAGAGGCAGCTTTTCTTCTGTGCAGTGCATATCATTATTTCCCATATCAAACTATTCATGTAGTAGTAGTTGACCCAGGTGTAGGAACTAAGCGAAGACCCATCTTGGCAGAAAATAAGGATTATTTTTTTATTGCACCTGATAATGGTGTATTGGGATTAATTTATAAAAAGAAAAAAAACAATGTCTATCATATTACTAACACCAAATACTTTTTACCAAATGTGAGCCAGACCTTCCACGGAAGGGATATCTTTGCACCGGTAGCGGCCTATCTCTCCTTGGGCATCCTCCCTAGAAAGATGGGGACAAAGATCACAGACTATGAAAAGGGCAAATGGCCTTTTCCCAAAATAAAAGACCGCGTTTTATTGGGAAAAATTATATACATTGACCATTTTGGTAATTTGATTACTAACATCCGTAGGGGTGTATTTAAAAAATTTGTGAAAGACTCAAGATTTTTAATAACTATAAAAGATATAGATTTAAAAGATATTTCTCCTCATTATTTGGCATTGCCCCATGGAGAAATCTTGGCCATATGGGGAAGCAGTGAGTATTTGGAGATATGTCAATCAATGGGGAGTGCCAAAATGGCCCTTAACGCAAAAGTAGGGGAGACTATAGGAATAAAGATTAAGGGAGAAGATTAAATGATTGAACGTTATACCAGAAAAGAGATGGGAAAGATTTGGTCATCAGAAAATAAGCTTAAGCATTGGTTAAATATCGAGATACTCTTATGTGAGGCACTGGCAAAAATGGGGATTATCCCTAAAAAGGCATTAGAAAAAATCAAAAAAAATGCTAGGTTTTCAATGAAACGCACATTAGAAATAGAAAAGACTACTAAACATGATGTAGTTGCATTCATAACCAATTTAGAAGAAGAGGTTGGGAAAGAAGGGCGCTATCTGCATTTTGGCCTCACTTCCTCTGATGTTTTGGATACTACCAATGCCATCCTTTTAAGGGAGGCAGCAGATTTAATCATAAAAGATATTGAGGAAATACTGAAAGTGCTCAGAGAAAAGGCCCTAGTTTATAAAGATACCATAATGATTGGTCGCTCCCATGGTGTCCATGCAGAGCCTATTACATTTGGCCTCAAACTGGCTATTTGGTATGAAGAGATGAAAAGAAATTATAAGCGGATGCAGGAGGCAAAAGAAATCATTAGTTATGGTAAGATTTCAGGGGCAGTAGGTACATATGCCTACATTAATCCAGAGATAGAGGGCTATATTTGTGAAAAATGTGGTTTAAGGCCTGCCCCTGTATCTAGCCAAATCATTCAAAGAGACCGCTATGCCCAGTATTTTTCTACCCTGGCCATTATAGCAGGGACTATTGAAAAGATAGCCTTAGAAATTAGGCATTTACAAAGGACTGAGGTTTTAGAATTAGAGGAACCATTCACCAAGGGGCAAAGGGGTTCATCGGCTATGCCTCATAAGAGAAACCCCATTCTTTGTGAGAATCTCTGCGGGCTGGCTAGGATAGTTAGGGGAAATGCAGCAATAGCCCTAGAAAATATGTCACTTTGGCATGAAAGGGACATTAGTCATTCTTCAGCAGAAAGGGTCATTATGCCAGATAGCACCATATTAATAGACTTTATGTTACTTAGATTGATGGGAGTCCTTAAAGGCATGCAGGTATATGTTGAAAAAATGAAGGAAAATTTAAATATTACTAAGGGCCTTATCTTTTCTCAAGGTGTGCTTTTGGCATTGATAAAAAAGGGATTATCACGTAAGACCGCATATGAATTAGTACAGAAAAATGCCATGCGTGTTTGGAAAGAAGGAGTGGGCCTAAAAGGTTTGTTGCTTAAAGATGCTAACATAAGAAAACACTTAAGTGAGATAGAAATTGAAGATATCTTTGATCTTAAAAAGCATTTAAGGCATGTGGAGACCATCTTTTCTGGTATCTTTTTTAGCTAAAAAATGACAGGCATTGTCCTAGCAGGTGGAAAGAACATTCGTTTGGGGACCAATAAGGCCTTTTTAGAAATTTGTGGAATACGCATTTTAGACCATATCTATGAAGTATTTAAGGCATTTTTTTCAAAGATCATTCTGGTCACCAATGAACCTCTTCTTTACACATATTTACCTATAAGGATTGTAACAGACCTCCTGCCCAATAAAGGGCCTTTAGGAGGTCTCTTTTCTGGCCTTTCCTACACAAATTCATTTCCTGCTATGGCAGTAGCCTGTGATTTGCCTTTTCTAAAGCCAAATTTGATTAAACTCTTGTTAAACAATTGGGAATCTCATTTAGATTTGCTGCTTCCTGTTACACCAGATGGGCATCAACCACTTTGTGCCTTATACGGCATAAGGGCCTTGGGTGTCATAAAACAGCGATTGGCCAAGGGAGACCTTGAGATTTCACATATATTTCGTTATTTTAAAAAAAAGATATTATCACCAGAGATCTTAGCCCAAGTAGATTCTGATTTTAGAAGTTTTTTTAATGTCAATACCCCCACTGATCTGGCCTTAGCCAAGGAGTTGTGTAAAAATGGGAACAGTTAATGTATCTTTTTTACCACAGTCTATCAACAGAGGCTTAGAATATTAAGGATTTTGAAAAAGGTATGCAATTTGCAGAGGAAAGAGCGATGCTTTGGGCACAGAGAACACTGAAGGATGCTATAAGCTGCACAGGGATTGGACTACATTCTGGCCATAAGGTGCATTTAAAGATTAAACCTGCCTTGCCAAATTCTGGTATTGTATTTGTGAGAACAGACCTGCCCAAACGACCCCAGATAAAGGCACATATTCAAAATGTAATAAGTAGTAATCTAGCTACTACCCTAGGGCAAAATGGAGTCTCTATTGGCACAGTGGAACACCTTCTTGCTGCCTTAGGTGGCCTTGGCGTGGATAATGCACTGGTAGAAGTAAATGGCCCAGAACTTCCCATAATGGATGGGAGTGCTGCCCCATTTTTGTTTTTATTAAAAAGTGTGGGGCTTAAGGCTCAATTTGAACCTAAAAAGGTAGTCACCATAGAAAAATCACTCCGCATTAAAGAAGACGATAGGTGGATCTACTTAACCCCTGCCTCCACATTGAGCATAACCTCTACTATTGCATTTAATCATCCACTGCTTCAGAAACAGAGCTATGCATTTAATTTTTCAACTAAATCATTTGAAAAGGAGATTGGTCGTGCTAGGACATTTGGTTTTCTCAAAGATGTAGAGCAACTTTGGGCAAATGGTTTGGCATTGGGAGGTTCATTGGACAACGCTGTAGTTATAGATGATTTTCGCGTCATAAACGAAGAGGGCTTAAGATACAAGGATGAGTTTGTACGCCATAAGATTTTGGACCTAATTGGCGATTTGATGTTGTTGGGTTATCCTCTTGTGGCCAAAATAAAGGCCTATAAAGCAGGGCATGCCTTGAATCATAAATTGATGGAAAAACTTTGGGCACAAAAAAAATACTGGAAGATAGTAACCCTTGAGCC
>LJNA01000123.1 GCA_001304365.1 Syntrophobacter sp. DG_60
TTTTATAGCTGATAAATGATGGAATATAGTCTGACTGAGATCAAACTCTTTAAAACCTGTCTTTCTTAAATAATAAATAACCTCATCCACTGAATAGAAAGTAGCTATCTTATAAAATACACTTTCTTTTTTACGTTTCTGATATAGTCTCCCAATAGGACTATCTTTATCAACAAACCCTATTATCAATTGGCCATTAGCCCTTATTACCCTATATGCTTCTTTAAATGCAGTCTCTATGTTATCTAAGAAGCAGATTGTAGTAACCATTAAAGCAAAGTCAAATAGTGAATTGCGAAAAGGTAAAAATTCAGCTACACCCCCAATAGCAACAATTCCCCTCCTTTTTGCGATTTCTCTCATCTTTTTTGATGGCTCAATTCCTATTTTTATGCCCAATGGTGCCGCAAATCTACCACTTCCTACACCAATCTCAATGCCATTTCCACTATTGGGTAATTGTTCCTCTATGGCCTTAAGTTCTGATAGATAAGTAAATTTGTTTTTCTCAAACCAATCTTCATATTGAAATGGATAACTTTCGAATGGCTCCACTTTTGCCATATCCTAATTCTTAATCAAGGAAATGAAATGTCAAGAATTCATGACTTGACCTCAGAGCGAATAATGAATAAAACTTTAATCTGAGATGAAGTTGAAAATCCTAGGGACATTTTTAATTTTGATACTTAGTGGCTGTTTTCCTAGTAAAAGGATAGGTGTTGCTACAGTAGGTCTAATTATGGAAGATATAAATAAGGCCTCTTATAAAAGTGAGAATCTTGAAATAATTAGGGAAGGCACACCTACCTACCTGATGCTTATTGATGGTTTGATTGAAGCTTACCCTGAAAATAAGCGTTTGCTGATCGCTGGGGCAGAGGCGTATTCTTCTTATACCTTTGCCTTTATAGAAGAAAAGGATAAACATTTGGCCAAACAGATGTATAAGAAAGGAAGAGACTATGGGCTAAGGGCATTATCAAAAAATAAAAAGTTTAGGGATGCCTTTAATAAACCCCTTGATGAGTTTAACAAGGCCTTGGCCTCATTCAGCAAGAATGATGTACCTGCACTTTTCTGGACAGCAAATTGCTGGGCAAGTTTTATAAATCTAAGCCAGGACTCTATAGAGGCCTTAGCAGATATACCTAAGGTGGTAAATATCATGAAAAGGGTATTAGCCTTAAATGAAAGGTTTTATTATGGCGGAGCGCACTTATTTTTTGCCATATACTACACCAGGTCACATGCATTGGGTGGGGATCTTAATAAAGCAGCATTCCACTTTAAGAGGGCCTCTGAGATCAGTGAAGGCAAATTTCTTATGGGTTATGTGCTTTATGCAAAGTATTATGCTAGGCAAGTATTTGATAAGGCACTTTTTGTATCTACCTTAAAAAAGGTTATGGAAACAAGGGCAGACATTTTGCCTGAACTTACACTAGCCAATACCTTAGCCAAAGAAAAGGCAAAAATACTTTTGGAGCATGTGGACCATTATTTTTAAAAGAATCCTCAAATACCTTCTATTCTTTTTCTTGTTCTCTTCTGTAGCTCAGGCAGGGGATAAATTTGTTATAAAGCTTGCCACACTTGCCCCAGAGGGGAGTGTGTGGATGAATTTATTTTATAAGTTAAACAACGAGGTAATGGAAAAGACAAGTGGGATAGTGAGATTTAAAGTATACCCTGGTGGTGTGCTTGGGGATGAAATAGATATGCTTAGAAAAATAAGGATAGGTCAGATCCATGGTGGCGGGTTTACTGGATTGGGGCTTGGTATGGTCTATAAAGATGTATTAGTAACACAGCTTCCTTTTTTATTTAATAACTATCATGAGGTAGACTATATATTAAGCAAGATGGAAGGCCGATTCAGGCAGGGATTTGAGAAGAATGGCTTTGTCCTATTGGGCTGGTCCGATATAGGCTTTATTTATCTCCTATCCAATGCACCCATTACCAGTAAAGAGGGTTTCCAGGGGTTAAGGTTTTGGATTTGGGAAGGAGATGTGGTTGCAAGTGCTGTGTTCAAAAAATTGGGTATCGTACCTGTGCCGTTAGGACTACCTGATGTGCTGATGGCACTCCAAACAGGACTAATAGATGTAGCATTTTCGTCACCTTTGGCGGCCATAGCACTCCAGTGGTTTACAAAGACAAAATATATGCTGGATTTGCCCTTATCTTATGCCATTGGGGCAGTGTTAATAGATAAAAAGGTATTTCAAAAAATACCTCTAAGCCACCAAAAAGTCGTTAAAGAATGTGCTGCCAGATATCTTTTTGAACTCACTCAAAGAACTAGAGAAGACAATGAAAAGGCCATCCAGGTGATGGTCAAACATGGCATAAAAATAACAAAGCCTTCAGAAGAGCAGGTAGTTGAGTTTAAAAAACTTTGTGACACAATAGCTAAAGAGCTTTCAGATAGGGCCTTCTCAAAAGCGGTTTTGGATGAACTTATGTCCCATTTAAAGGCATATAGGGAATTCAGAAGTCAGAAGTCAGAATGAAGGGTGAGAGCAAAATAAGATTAGTAAACAAATTAATCAGTTTTTTTGAAAAAACTGAGGAATATTGCCTAATTTTGCTTTTTAGTTGCCTCCTTTTAATCGCCTTTTTACAGATAGTTTTAAGAAATCTTTTTGCAACGGGTATAAGCTATGCTGACCCCCTGCTTAGGCATTTAGTACTTTGGATAGGACTTTTAGGGGCCACTTTAGCCACTAAGCAAGATAAGCATATCCATATCGATATTCTTCCAAGACTTTTGCCTGAAAGGAAGAAAGCCTTTTTACAGATGGCAATTAATCTATTTTCTACTATTATCTGCATTTTTCTCACTTATGCTGCAATAAAATTCATTAAATATGAATACCAAGCAGCAACTACCCTATTCTTACAAATGCCTATCTGGATACTAGAGGTTATCCTTCCCATCACCTTTGCCATCATGGCTATCAGGTTTTTTGCTAAAACAATAAGAAATGTATTTGCTACAGTTAAAGGAACATCCTCATGATTTTTCTTCGCATTCTTATCCTTATCTTTGCCTTTATCGGTACACCCCTGTTTATAATTATTGCTGCAGCTACACTTATTTGTTTTTATACAGCAGGCATTGATTCTTCAGCCATCATGATAGAGATTTATCGTATAGCCAATGCACCTATGCTCATGGCCCTCCCACTATTTGCCTTTGCTGGGGCTATTCTTGCCAGGAGCAATGCCCCAAAAAGACTCTTAAGGGTTTCAAATGCAATTTTTGGGTGGTTTCCAGGTGGTTTGGCTATAGTATCCTTAATTACCTGTGCCTTTTTTACAGCCTTTACGGGTGCCTCTGGCATAACTATTATTGCCCTTGGTGGTTTGCTTCTACCTTCCCTGTTAAAGGAAAGGTATCCAGAGAGGTTTTCCTTAGGCCTCATTACCACCTCAGGCAGCCTAGGTCTTCTCTTTCCCCCAAGTTTACCACTGATCATTTATGGAATAGTGGCAAAGACCAGCATTGATAAACTATTTTTAGCTGGCATAATGCCGGGCATCTTCCTTGTTATCCTACTCTCTCTATTTAGTATGTTTAAAGGTCTTACTGCTCAAGTACCCCGTAGCAATTTCTCAGCAGTTGAAGTGGGAGGTGCTCTAAAAGGGGCTATATGGGAACTTCCCTTACCTGTTGTTGTGCTGGGTGGAGTGTATAGTGGATATATTGCAATAAGTGAGGCAGCGGCCATCACCGCCTTTTATGTTTTAATTATAGAGGTATTTATTCAACGTGACATAAAAATCAAAGAGTTATCTGGTATTATGCAGCAAAGCATGGTTCTAGTAGGTAGCATCTTAATTATCCTTGGCTGTGCCTTGGCCTTTACAAATTATCTTATAGATGCAGAAATACCTATGAAGATGCTTTCTTTTTTTAAGACCCACATCACCAGTAAAATCTTATTTCTCATTTTACTTAATATTTTTTTATTAATTGTGGGCTGCATGATGGATATATTCTCAGCCCTAATTGTGGTAGTTCCCCTTGTAGTGCCCATAGCCCAGGCTTATGGGATAAATCTACTCCATTTAGGTATTATCTTTTTAACAAACCTGGAGATAGGATACTGCACACCACCTATAGGTATAAATCTATTTATCTCCAGCCTCTTTTTTGAACGCCCTGTCTTAAAGCTATATGTGGCATCGCTCCCATTCCTTGCCATCCTTTTATTTGCCCTAATTGTCATTACCTATGTGCCTGACTTAAATAATGATTGAGATAATATAGAAATTTGTAGAAATTGAGAAATCGTTAAATGGTTAAATCGTTGACTATTAATTAATTAACTAATGGCATTTGAATTTGGACATTTAGTGGATGTTAAAGTAGCGGCAAGGAAAAGAGCTGGATAATTTTTTTTCTTAAGCATTCTCAATCCTCCTAAATTCTCTTTTAGCCAATACCTTGCTGTTTGTCAATTGATTTGGCAAAATGGAATTGTGGTAACCGTTCACCATTTTTCTATTTACCGCAGAGAACGCAGAGATCACAGAGCACAAAGGCAAAGCATTTTTAAAATTCTTATTTTTCTCTGCGTCCTCTGTGCACTCTGCGGTGAATGATTACGAATTTTGCAATGCCACTTTTTTCAGCCCTTAAATATCTGTCTTTTATGATTCCTTTTATGATATTTGGTGTTATGGGGATAAATCTGATTATTGCCTTAGGTTGGTTAGAACGTCTGAGCTATCTGGCCAGACCTGTTGTCTATCTTGGCCATCTCAAATCAGAATGCGGACTCTCCTTTATTGCTGCATTTGGATCCCCAACTGCTGCTAATGCCATGCTTATGGAACTTTATCAAAAAGGGGCCATAGATAAAAGGGAGCTTTTAATTGCCTGTTTAGCAAACTCTTTTCCTGCAATTGTTATGCACTCATACAGTATGCTACCTATATTAATTCCCCTTTTAGGCCTTGTAGGGGTAGTCTATTTCTTCATTTTGGTAATGGCGGGGTTTATAAAAACTACATTAGTGCTTATAGTGGGTCATTTTACCCTTTCCCTTCCACAAGATAAGTTTATTTTTGATAGACAAAGGGGCCTCCCACTAAAACAAGCACTCATAGAAAGCCTTAGAAAATCAAAACCCATGTTTAAACGCATCTTACTTGTTACCAT
>LJNA01000021.1 GCA_001304365.1 Syntrophobacter sp. DG_60
TGACAATTCTCTGGTTAAAGATCACTTATTAAATTTTAAGAAAGTTTCTTGATGTAAAGGAAATTATAAAATTTGCCACAGATTTTCGCCGATATCCCCCCTTATTTAGCTCATAGCTGAGGGCTCATAGCTTTTCTTGTTTTTGCTATGAGCTATGAGCTATGAGCTACATAATCTGTGTTTATCTGCGTCATTCTGTGTGAATCTGCGGCTTAAATTAAGCTTTGTTAGTCCTTTCTTTTTTATATCTGGCCAATATGCATAGGGCAGACATCCGCCTTATTGCCCCCATGAGTTCAGGTAAAGATACCCTTTGGTTAAAACCACCCAAATGTGGCCCTGTATAGACAATTATATCTTTAGCTCCTTTTTTAAGTGTTTCTATTCTATCCTCTGTGTACCCATTATCTTTTAAAAAGCTTTTAAATTCTTGATTTGTCATCCTGTTTTGGTCTTCTACTCTCAATATCTCCTCCATATAGCGGTCTATTCCCATCTCCTCAATCATCCTGGAGGAAAGATTTTCTAAATCAAAAGGCGATAACCCACTGGGTTCCTCTCCTGTAAAACTATGATAATATTTAGAAAATATCCCTTTAATCAGCTTTTTTAAAATCTCTTTATCAAAAAGGTACCTTGCATTTACTGGTCTGCTATTTTCAGCAAATCCCACCAGTTCTCTGTGTTTATTACGGAAATAGCTGCCCACTATGAGAAGTAGGCTTAAAATTTGGTTTCCAATATGACGATAAAGTTCTCTAGTAGGGCCGTTAAAAGAAATGAAGTGTTGGAAGTCCCTTAAGCCAGTTTTTCCGATATTTGGGTAATCACACATATAAAGCCAGCTATGTAATCTTCCTTCCCTCAACCTGCACCAATCGTATGTACCTTGATCCTCTCTCCTTCCTGCCTGGGTTATATTATGGAAAAGTTTGATTATAGAAGAGTGGACAATCCCTAAAGAGGCAAGGTTTCCCAATAAATATGCATTCCCAAACATCACTTCTTTAAACTCCTCTGTAGTAAGCCTTTTTTCAGGTCTATAGTCATTTGGGTATGTAAAATAATCCCTATGTGCTATAAAAGAAACTGCATATCTACTATTTATGTTTTCAGGTGCCTCTATGGGTATATCCTTTAATCTGAAAACATAACTCCCTTTTACCTTAAGTGTTTTGGGAACATCAAACCTTACAGGGAAGGAATAGCCTTTTAGATTTTCCATCCAGACTATTTCATTGTATAGAAATTGAGAAGGTTCTTTCTTACAAGCGAATTTTATTACTAGGATTCTATTACTGTTCATTATACTACCAGTTAAACTTCTACCTATAAATCTCAGACCTTTTAATCCTTTGATATTTGCTTCTTTTAGTACATCTTCTAAGCCCACATCGGGTATAAACTCTATTTTCTCTTCAGTAATCTCAGGACCACAAATAGAAACAGGAAGGTCTCCTAATTCATCAGCCACTATCCTATAGGTAAGGGGATTAAGTCCATCAGAGGTATAAAGGAGGGTTTCTAGAGCAGAGATTGCTCTCTCAAATAAGGAATCTTTAACATTCTGGGCAATAAGGCATAGGCTAGTAGCAGCTCCCTTATATAAAGAAAAATGTAGCCCCTTTGCTTTAAGCAGATTCTCTAGAGCAAAAATCGTTTCTTTTCTAATAAGGTCTGGCCTGATCGTGGCAATGGAACCCAACTCATAAGCGGCCAGGAAACAGTGAGGAATAAGCCCCCATTTTTTGTGCCTTAGTACCTCTTCTAAAGCAATTATCTCTTTCTCTAAGTCATCAGGCACGTTGGGGATTATTGCATGAAACACAGATTAATACAAGTCGGTAAAAATGCTTAGTTTTTTGTGGATTTTGGAGAAACTTGCATCTGTTTAAAAATTGTGTTAGAAAACAATAGGGGTTCTTTAAGGGACCCCATTTATTTTATTTAAGGAGGAGATCGTATTGGAACTACCAGCAAGCAAGCAATATACAGTGGTTAGAAGCTTTGAAGACATCCAGTTAACAAAAGATTTGTTTGGGGATCGAAATACAAACTTACAGTTTATTGAACAAAGCGCAGGGGTAAAAATAAATGTACGAGGAAATCGGGTAACAATTGAAGGGGACCAACAAGATGTCAGTTTAGTAGAAGATTTATTGAATCAACTCTATGAGGTATTACGCCAAGGTTACCCTATCTACCCCAATGACATAGAGTATGCATTAAGAATACTTAGGGCAGACAGAAATGCCAAATTGAAAGACATATTTCTTGAGGCTGTTTATGTAGTTTCGAAAAAGAGGGTCATCACCCCAAAGACCAAAACACAAAAGACCTATATTGACGCCATCAGGCATTATGACATCGTTTTTGCCATTGGGCCTGCTGGGACAGGCAAGACTTACCTAGCTATGGGCATGGCCATTTCTGCCTTAATGCGGGGGGAGGTAATACGAATCATCTTGACCAGACCAGCAGTAGAGGCTGGTGAAAAATTGGGCTTCCTCCCTGGAGACCTGTATGAAAAGGTAAATCCTTATTTGAGGCCACTTTATGATGCATTACATGATATGATGGATTTTGATCGTACAGCAAAATTAATTCACAAGGGGGTAATTGAGGTAGCCCCATTGGCCTTTATGCGGGGTCGCACATTAAATGATGCCTTTGTTATTTTAGACGAAGCACAAAATACTACCTCTGAACAAATGAAAATGTTCCTTACTCGCTTAGGATATAACTCTAGGGCAGTGGTCACAGGCGACATTACACAGGTTGACTTACCTCATGGTGCTATTTCCGGTTTGATAGAGGCCAAGGAAATTTTATCAGGCATTAAAGATATCAAATTTATCTACTTTGATAAAAGGGATGTCATCCGTCATCAACTTGTTCAAGAAATTATTCGCGCCTATGAATTAAAAACAAATGGAAAAATCTAAATATTCTGCATTTTTAAAATTGCAATTAAACAATTTCAAGGTTAGGGTTGCTCGTAGGGACCTAAAGGTTGGTTATTTAAAGGGTCTCTATTCTATCTTTTCTATGCAATTCATTTCCATAATGTTAATTAGTCTGCTAATGGCCGTCGCACTTTACCCTAATTTCCTTATCCCTGTGAAGCATTATGGTATAGGCGACATCGCCGAGCGTGATATAAAGGCCTCACAAGATTTTTTAGTTCAAGATAGGGTCACTACCGAGAAACGCCAAAAACAGGCTGAGGTAAATGCACCTGCTGTTTATGACCTTGATGAAGGGAAATGGCTAGATATTAAGGAGCGCCTCGGCCAAGCATTTAAGGAAATGAGAGAGGCATCCTTAAAAAAGGCCTCTGATAAAAACATGGAACAACGCTTTGAAGATATTTTGGGTATTAAGCTTAGCAATAAGCAATTTTTTTTATTAAAGGAGGAAGAGTTTGCCCCTTATTTGGAAGAGGGTATCTATCAAATATTGGAGCCTGTTTTCCTTCAGGGAATAATAAAAAGCAAGTCAAAACTCCCACCTAAGACAGATATTATCATACGATTCAAGGGCAGTGGCAGAAAAGAGACTTCTCATCTAGAGAACATACTTACTTTAACAGAGGCAAAAAGAGAGATCCTTCGTTTATCTTATACCGTATATAAAAATAGAAGAGATCTGGCAGAGACTGCAAGGATAGTTTGTCAAAATTCATTGGAGCCAAATCTAGTATATAATCCTGCTGAAACACAAAAACAAAAACAGGGTGTAGTATCAGCGGTTAAACCTGTATTCTATCAAGTAAAAAAGGGGGAAATGCTTGTTAGAGAAGGAGAGAAAATTGGTCAAGAGCAACTTACAAAATTGGAGGCTCAACAAAAAGGTGTCAGCCAGCAACCTTTAATATTACTTTTAGGTGTAACTTTTTTAATCACAGGGCTCATTATGGTAAGTGAAAAGGCTGCTTCTCTTATGCAAAAGGGGTTTTTGCAAACATGGCAAGACCATTTATTCTGGCTGGTATTAATTTTATTTTTCTTCATGCTCGGTCAGATTGGTTTAGGGATAGGCAACCTCCTCTCTAACAATTTTCTTATCTTTTCCTCTATCTCTTTTGCCTATGCCTTACCTTTGGCCGCAGGCGCTATGCTAGTTACCTCATTTACTGAGCCTAAACTAGGTATTATTTTTGGCACTCTTTTAGCCGCCTTAGCTGCACTGCTGTTAAAATCTCAAGCCATAATATTTGTCTATTTCTTGATCGGTAGCTGGTGGGCTGCCTTAAGATTGGGATATTGCCACTCTAGGAATAGATTAATAAAAGTAGGTATTGAGGTGGGTATTCTCCAAATGCTCCTCATCATTGTCTACCACTTATTAAATCAAAAATATAATGTATGGCAACTTACAGTAAACATGGGTTTAGGGGGTTTGGGTGGACTAATGGCCAGTGTATTTGCCTTGGGTTTAACGCCCCTTATAGAAATGACCTTTGATTATACTAGCGATATCCGACTTCTGGAATTGGCCAATCTTGATCAACCTATGCTTAAAGAACTTATGGCAAATGCCCCAGGAACATATCACCATAGTGTAATTGTCAGTCAGTTGGTGGAGGCACCGGCTGAAGAAATTGGGGCCAATCCCCTCTTGGCCAAGGTAGCTGGCTATTACCATGACCTTGGCAAGATCAAAAAACCTTTATATTTTGTAGAAAATCAAATTGGGGTGGAAAACAAACACAATAGTCTAGCCCCTTCTCTCAGTGCCTTAATCCTTATTTCCCACATAAAGGATGGAGTTGATTTGGCTAAGCAATACCGTCTGGGAGGGAAAATTATCAATATCATTAAGCAGCACCATGGAACTAGTCTTATCGCCTATTTTTATCAAAAGGCCAAGGAACAAAACTCAAATGTTAAGGAAATAGATTTTCGCTACCCCGGGCCCAAACCTCAAACAAAAGAGGCAGGTTTAGTAATGCTGGCAGATGCCGTAGAAGCTGCTTGCCGTTCATTAATAGACCCCACTCCTGCCCGTATCGAAGGAACAGTTCATAAAGTAATTACAAACATCTTTTTAGATGGACAATTGGATGCATGTGAGCTCACACTAAAAGATTTGCATAAAATCGAAGAGAGGTTTAGCAAGATCCTTACAGGTATTTTCCATCAGCGTATTGAATATCCCGAGGAAGGAGTATCTTATGCCATTTCAAGTAAAGAAGAAGCTGGAAAAAAAGATAAGACTTCTACTGGGCGCATTAAGACATGATCATGCCCAAGTTGGTTTAGCTCTAATTAGTGACGAAAAGATGGCTCAACTAAATGAAAAATACCGCAAAAAAACCGGAAGTACCAATGTTCTTGCCTTCCCCGGAGAGCCCCCTTTCTTAGGAGATATTGCTATATCCTTAGATACAGCGAAGCGAGAGGCTAAAGAGTGCGATTTTTCCTTAGAAGAAATGTTAGATTTTTATATTATTCATGGTCTCCTACACCTATTAGGTTATAATATTAATCACCCTGAAAGGGGGAGATTGACAAAACATCTATGGGAGGTCTTAGGACATAAGCCGTTTCAAATTATGTAGATAATTGGAGGGAACTATGGCTAAGTTAGCTGTCAATGTAGACCATGTAGCCACTTTAAGGGAGGCAAGAAGGGCAATCGAACCCGATCCAGTGATAGCTGCAGCCTTAGCAGAGCTTTCCGGTGCAGAGGGTATTGTAGTGCACTTAAGGGGAGATAGAAGACACATTAAGGAAAGAGATTTGCGTTTACTCCGCCAGACAGTAAAGACCAGTTTAAATTTAGAGATGGCAGTGTCATCTGAGATGATAAATATTGCATTAGATATAAAGCCAGATATAGCTACTTTAGTACCAGAGAGGAAGGAGGAGGTTACTACAGAGGGTGGCTTAAATGTAATAGGGCAAATAGACATTATTGCTCAGGCCACTAAACGACTTCAAAAAGCAGGCATATTAGTAAGCCTTTTTATTGATCCAGAATCTGATCAGATTAAAACTGCTAAGGAAAAAATAAAGGCAGATATGGTAGAGATCCATACAGGCATCTATTGTGATGCAAAAGGTAAGAAGAGAGAAAAAGAACTGAAAAGGCTTTTAGAGGCCATTGATGGGGCTTATAGTTTAGGGCTTATTGTAAAGGCAGGACATGGACTTAATTATTTTAATATCCAGCCATTGGTGGGGATAAAGGAGATCTATGAATTCAGTATTGGCCACAGCATTGTGGCAAAGGCAGTCTTAGTGGGGTTTGAAAGGGCTGTAAGAGAAATGCTAGAGATTATCCAAAATCGATTGTGATATCCTTTTTTAAGGCCAAATTTGTTGTTTTTCTTTTGTTCATTTCAGACAATGCTACATTTATCAGATTCTTGATGTATAATTAGACAAAGATGAGAGGGTTTTTAAAAATCAAGATTATAGTTTTGGTAATATTATTGTTTCTTTCTGCCTGTGCAGAGATAAAGGTGCCTGTAACTGCTGAAGAGAAGCTGGAGGCACAGGTAGAAATCGCTGTTCAGGAATGGGAAAATTGGTATAGTGATTATAGGCGAGTAGCTTTTATTGTATATGAGATGTTCAGAGAGATATCTAATGCCGAGCCACTAAAGGAAGAAATCAAATTGCCTTCAAAAAATGTGATGTGGGATGACGGAGTAAGGAAAATTGGATTAAAGGAACTAGATCCTGTAGATAAGAGGGCATTAGAAATTATTTCTAATAGAGAACTGCCCAAAAATGGTTATGTTCTTATCCCTTTGCCCACCATGCCAGCAGAAAATTTAATAAAACCCTGGATTTTTGCAAAGGAGTTTAAATTTAATGAAAAAGACCACATTTTTACTTATGTAACAGAGGACAGCGAAATCAAAATACCTGCTGAAGGCTTTCCTGTTGGCGTGCGCTTTTTTGTCTCCATGTCAAAGGACATCAATGCCTATGCTGCTAAAGATGGAGATGGTCACTTTATCATGTTTCACCGTGGTATTTGCCAGTTCTTGCCAGATGATAACCAACTTGCCTTTGTCATTGGCCATGAAATGAGCCATGTCCTGAGGGGTCATTTAGGAAAACTAACAGGAACAAACCTGCTGGTTGGGATTCTTAGTATTGGGGTGGCCATTGCTACAGGTATCCCGGATTTGGGTAACATCATATATGGTGGCATTATGGCAAAATATAGTAGAGACCACGAGAGAGAAGCTGATTTCTTTGGCCTCTGTTTTACCCACTTAGCAGGCTACGATATTGAGGTAGCAAGCAAGGCCTTTATAACCTTGGGCAGCTCCGCTCCACCTATTGCCCTTGAGCAATTTTTTTCTACCCATCCATATGATGCAGAAAGGAGGGCTTACCTTAAAAAGGTAGTTAACTGGGTAGAGGCCGGGAAATCATGGCATCAAATAATAGAAGAGATTAAGAGTGGGGAAGCCGGTTAATGCCAAAGACCTGCAGTAGCCCCAAAATCATGTAAGAGAGATAGATGTACTCTCAGTTGGTGTTAAATCATTTAAACCAAGGCGGCAAATAACAGCGAAGCGAATAAGGCCTTAGCAAATAACTATTTTTGGCATTTGGATTTCATTTGGATTTTTTTTAGCCCATATTTAAACGTTTGTTCTCTTTTGTTAAATTATTGACTATTGAGCATATGTATATTAAAAAATTGATTAAGGGGGGATAGGTGATGGTCAATTTATTGTGGCTACAGAGCGGTGGCTGCACTGGGGACACTATATCGTTCCTTAATGCAGAGCAACCGGTAGTACTTACTGCACTTAAGATGCTGGATATAAATCTACTGTGGCACCCTCTTCTTAGCCTTGAACAAGGGGAAGAGGTAATAGGGATATTTAATAAATGTATCTCTAAGGGAATAAAACTCGATGTCCTGATAGTTGAGGGTTCTATAATCCGTGGGCCGAACGATACCGGCAGGTATTTCCTGTTTAATGGCCGACCATTTAAGGACTGGGTAACTGAATTAGCCGATGTCAGTCAATATACCATAGCCATTGGTACCTGTGCCGCCTTTGGCGGGATAGTGGCTGCTGGCCCTAATTTTGTGGATGCTACCGGACTTCAGTTCTTAAGAAGGCAAAAAGGCGGGCTCTTAGGAGAGGATTATGTGTCTGGTTCTGGCCTTCCAGTGGTCAACGTCCCAGGCTGTCCTTGTCATCCAGATTGGATTGTAGAAACAATCATGCGTCTGGTTATGGGGAAATTGGGTGTTAATGAACTGGACAAATTCAATCGACCTAAGGCTATCTATAGGAAGCTGGCCCATCATGGTTGTCCCAGGAATGAATTTTATGAATTTAAGGCCTCAGCCTTTGAGTATAGTCAACAGGGGTGCCTATTTGAATATTTGGGATGTAAGGGAACACTGTGTGAGTCCGACTGTAACGAGCGGATGTGGCTGGGCCGTACAGGGAGTTGCACTCGAGCAGGTTTTCCCTGTATTGCTTGCACCTCGCCAGATTTTCCTGATGGCTCTGTACCTTTCTTTGAGACCATAAAGGTTGGTGAAGTCCCGGTTACATTGCCCTTAGATGTCCCCAAGGCCTGGTATGTGGGGATGGCCAACCTAGCAAAGCTTGCCACTCCCAAGAGATTAAAGAAAAACGCGGTATCTTTTAGAAGGGTGGAGTGATTAAGGAGGTTTTAGATGCCCAAGATCATAAATATTAGTCCATTTAACCGAGTGGAGGGTAATTTGGAGATAAGGGTAGAGCTTGGACAGGAAAAGGTACGGAATGCTTGGGCATCAGGGGTGATGTTTAGAGGGTTTGAGAGGATATTAATAGGAAGAGATCCTATGGATGCTATAGTTTTTACCTCAAGAATCTGTGGGATCTGTGGGGCAGCACATGGAGCCGCCAGTGCCCTTGCCCTAAGAAATGCATACAAGTCTAAGATACCGAAAAATGCATACCTTGTACAAAACATTGCCCAGGCACTGGAGAATCTCATGAGCCACCTATTACATTTCTATGTTGAATTTGCTCCAGATCTGACTAATAAGAGATATATATCCCATCCAGGATATCAGGAGCTGGTGAACCGTTTTCTCCCCTTCAAAGGGACATCTTACTTAAAGGCCATAAGGGCCCGCAGAAGTATGTTAGAGCTTATGGGGGTATTTGCAGGTAAGTGGCCCAACACCCTCGTCTTCCAGCCAGGAGGAGTTACCAATAGTATCAGTATCTCCCGTCAGACCAAGGCACTGGGGCTATTGAGGGAATTGTTGGATTTTATAGAGCAGGACCTGTTGGGTTGCAAGATCGAGAATTGGCTGGAGAATAGAAGCCTGGAAGATCTGGAGACTTGGTTAACACAGGCGCGTCACCAGGATAGTGACTTAGGGACCTATGTGAGGTATGGCCGAGAATTGGAATTGAATAAGATCGGTCAAGGTCCTAATAGATTTCTATCCTATGGGGTATATGAACTTCCCGAGGGCAAAACCTGGTTTTCCAGCGGCTACTATGATGGAAAGTTCCACCCACTTGAACAGAAGAAGATAGCTGAGTACATCAAGTATTCTTTCTTTAAGGGTTATAAGGGCGGCCTGCATCCTTCCGAGGGCCTGACCGAGCCCGATGTGGATAAAGTTGGGGCATACAGTTGGGCCAAGTCCCCCCGATATGATGGTAAGGTGGTTCAGGTAGGTCCTTTGGCCAGAATGATCCTGGACAGAGATCCCTTAATTTTCGATATGTTTAGCAAACTGGGGCCTAGCGTCTTCTTAAGGGTTTTGGCAAGAATTCATGAGGCATTGAGGCTGGTAAGACAAATTGGTATCTGGATTAGAGAGATAGATAGTGGCAAGTCATTTTATAAGAAGCCGCGAGTACCTATAAAGGCAAAAGGGATGGGTCTTACCGAGGCGGCAAGAGGTGCTCTTGGCCATTGGATGGCTATTAAAGATGGTAAAATCCAACAATATCAGGTGATAACTCCTACCGCCTGGAACCTTTCTCCCAAGGATTCACTTGATCAGCATGGTGCCTGCGAGCAGGCTATGATAGGTACCATAGTTGAGGATGATGGTAATCCGGTAGAGATTGGGCATGTGATTAGATCATTTGATCCTTGTCTTGCCTGCACTGTTCATATATTAAAAAGATAGTAAAAAAAAGAAAAAGAAGTCATGGAAACTAAAGGGGTATTTGAGAAGATAGTCAAGGGAATTAACCCAGAGATTTTGCTTATTTCCAAAGATTACAGGATTATGTGGGCAAGCCAGAAGTCAACGGACATCCATGGACCCGAAATCATTGGTAAATACTGCCACCAAGCAATCCATAGCCTGGATTATCCCTGCCCAGGGCCTTTTAATGCATGTCCTATCCGTGATGTTTTAAGCACAGGTAAACCCAGCTCTGCAGTCCACGCCTATCCCGATCGGCAGGGCAATCAATATCATGCCAGAATCACCATATATCCTGTAAGGGACGGACAAGGTGAGATCGCACAATTTATATGTACTGCTGAAGATATAACGGACATGATAGCCCAGCGGCAGATGGAAGAGGATATGTGGCAGGAGATCATCCAAACCATGGATCGTACCTATGCAGAATTGATTGATTATCAGATAGAATTGGAGAAGGCAAAGGCGGGATTGGAGGAAAAGGTTAGGGAAAGAACCCATCAGTTACAAAGGAAGGCTGAGGATCTGGAGGAAACTACCAAGGAATTAGAAATGCTTAATGAAGAACTTATCAGATCAAATCAGGAACTGGATGATTTTACCTCTGTGGTATCCCATGATCTTAAAGAGCCGCTTCTGGGGATTGGGGGGTTTAGCAAATTACTTAAGGAGAGGTATAGAGATATACTTAATAAGCGGGGAAAGCACTACCTTGATGTGATATTTGAATCCACACTTAAGATGAAAAGGTTGATTGATGACCTTCTGGAACTTTCTAGAATTACCAGGAAAAGGTTTTGGGAAAAGGTGGATCTGAATCAAGTTTTAACCGGATTAAAAGAGGAGTTAGTATTTAGTTTGCAAAGCAGAAATGCCCAGCTTAAGATCTTACCCCTTCCTATCATAAGATGCCAGAGGGCTAGAATTGCCCAGGTGTTTAAAAACCTCCTAGTAAATGCCATCAAGTATAATGATAAGAAGTGGCCCCGGATTGAGGTAGGACTTAGTGAGGATAGTGAGGGAAAATTTACCTTTTATGTAAAAGATAATGGAAGAGGAATCCCTAAAAAATATCATGAGAGGATATTCAGGATCTTTCAGCGCCTGGAGCGGGATGACACTGAGGGAACCGGTGCGGGCTTGGCCATCGCCAGGAAGATAGTAGAATCTCATGGAGGTAATATCTGGGTGGAATCTGAGGTGGGAGCAGGAGCTACCTTCTACTTTACAATACCTAGGCAGATTACTCCAAGAGAGATGCAAGGTAGTGAAAAAGGGCATCATCAGTCAACTGGAGAAGACTCGAGATAAATATAAGAAAAACGGAAATAGGGGATGGTAAGGAGATCTAGGAATATACTGTTGGCAGAGGACAATCCCTTGGATGTGGAGATAATCAAAGAGGCCTTCAAGCTTATCAAATCGAAAAGTAGGCTGTTTGTGACTCAAGATGGGGAGGAGGCCTTGGACTTTCTTTACCATCGGGGTAAATATCAAGGTGTTTCTTCGGCCCCTGTACCCCATTTGATTCTTCTGGATATAAGGATGCCCAAGATGAATGGCCTGGAAGTCTTAAGGATTGTAAAATCTGATCAGAATTTAAAGAGAATACCCATTATAATGCTGACCGTTTCGAATAGGGATCTCGATATTATAACGGCTTATGATTATGGGGCAAATAGCTATATTATTAAGCCCATTGATTTCAACGCCTATGTTGAGATAATCAGGGAAATTGAGGAATATTGGCTTACTATTGTTAAACTTCCACCGTAATAACATTATAGGGAGAATAAGTGACAGGAAAAATAAGGGTACTGATCATCGAGGACAATCCCTTAGACATCGAGATCATGAGTGAGATTTTAACTAGGTATGATCTCGATATTAATTTCGTTTCCTCGGGGGATGAGGGCTTAAAGAGGTTGAGGGTAAATCACTATGATGCCGTGGTCTCCGATTTTGCAATGCCCGGGATGACCGGTATAGACGTTTTGAATCAAATGAAAAGTGGAGGTTGTGAAATTCCATTAATTATAGTCACAGGGGCAGGCAATGAGGAAATTGCTGTGGAGGCCATGAAGAAGGGGGCTTATGATTATATAGTCAAATCACCGGATCCCGGTTATATAGAGATTCTTTATTTAGTAATCAAGCAGAGTGTAGAAAGGCATCGGATGATCACAGAAAAGAAGAAACTGGAGAAAAAGATTCAGGTACTGGTTCAGGCTATTGATAACTCTGCAGATGGCATAATTATTGTGGATAAAAATAGGAATATTACCTCATGGAATAAGGGTGCTGAATCAATTTTTGGGTATAAGGCCCACGAGGTAATGGGAAAGAGTATTAATATCATTATTCCTAAAGACTTGCAGGAAGAGGCAGATGATTTGATTCAATCAATAAAAGAAAAAGGATTTATAAAGGATTATGAGACCTTCCGGCTTACCAAGGGCGGAAACAGAATCCCTATTTCTGCTACCTTAAACGCCATTAGAGAAGGAGGAGAAATAACTGCATACATAGGAATTTTTAGGGATATCACGGCAAAGAAGAAAACGGAGGAAGAAATTAAATTTCTTTATGAACAGGCAAGGAACTTGGCCGACAGGGACCCCTTGACCGGTCTACTTAACCACCGACGGATTAACGAACTTTTAGAATATGAAATCGAGAGGTCTAAAAGGAGGAGGGAGGTCTTTTCAATAATGATGTTAGATGTGGATAACCTAAAACTTATAAATGATACCCACGGTCATATAGTGGGAGACGAGGTTCTTAAAAATGTCGCTACCATCCTAAAGAATTGCTCCAGATCAGTGGATTCTATAGGTCGCTATGGTGGAGATGAATTCTTAATAATTTTACCTTATACTGATAGAGAGAAGACAAAGGCCGTAGCCGAAAGGATTTCTAAGCACATTAGACGGCAGGGGCTAAGGATAAATGAAAAAATAAATATCCCCATCCGTTTGAGTATAGGGGTAGCTACCCATCCCTTTGACAGTATACTCCCACGTGAGCTCATTTCCCTGGCCGATCAAAGCATGTATGAGTCCAAGAGGTCTGGTAGAAATGTAGTTTCCATCAATAGATAGAAGCCCTCCATGACATCAGCAAGATTGGTATATCTAACAGTATTTTGAGAAAATCGGTTCCCTTAGAAACAGAGGAACTCGAAGTTATTAGGTAACACCAGGATTAGGTGTCATGACGGTACGCGGCCGCGTGCCACACCGAGAAGATGTAGTAGGGGGCAATAATGTATCAACATTAGAGGTACGATGGTAAAAGGCTGCCCTTACCCCTTCATTCCTTAATAGGATGTTACCAATGCCTAAGACCTTAATCTTCATAAATAAAAAAAGGCGGGCAAGACCCGCCTTTTGCATTAATTAAATACGGGGTAAGTCTACCACATACTTCTTTCCGTCATCCACGCGCAACACGTGCACGGAACAGG
>LJNA01000022.1 GCA_001304365.1 Syntrophobacter sp. DG_60
GTTTTTCCTGAACCAGAAACTGCTAAAAGTGTATCTTCTTTTCTCAAAGCTGGGGTAACTGTTTCCCCTACTACAAATACCTTTCTCCCCAAATGAACCAGGCGCATGGCAAATGCCCTAGCCACCATACCAGAACGCCCTGCCCCCACTACATAGATTCTTGGTGAGTTTATAATAATTTCTATGAATTTCTTAAATTCATCGGGGCTAATCCCATCTGTTATATCCATTATCTTTTGTAAAATTTCACGATAATACACTATCTATCTCCTTATTTATCTCTAAAACAGCCCCTTTTGGGTCAGATGCCGAAGTCACAAAACCACCAAAGATAAGGATAGCTGGATTAAAAGGCATTAATGCTGCAATGTCTTCAGGCACAAGCCCCCCTGCAATAGCCAGTGGTACAGAAAATTCTTTGCTAAAGGCCCCCACTTCTTCAAATGATTTTCTTTTGGCCATTTGTATATCAATGGCTGTGTGCAAATTAAAATAATGGGGTTTTAATGAAGTAATCTGTTTAGCCCTTGAGATTTTATCTTCAATTCCTATAAAATCTACCATCGCCTGTTTGCCTTGCCTTTCTGCTTCATTGATAGCTGCTGATATGGTTTCTATCCCAGCGGCAGCACAAACAGTCATAATGTCTGCCCCTGCATCAAATTTTGCTTCCAGCGCCCCTACATCCATGGTCTTTGTATCTGCCAATAATACCTTATTTGGATGTCTCTTTTTTAACGCCTCTATAATTTTTATTCCTTCCACCTTGAGTAATGGAGTACCTACCTCCATAATATCCACATAAGGGGCCACTATCTCAGCTATACTCAATGCCTGCTTACCATCTATCAAATCCAGTGCCACTTGGATCAATGGCCTCATATTTTCATTTTTAGCACTGGATTCTTGGGAAATCAAGAATTTGTTGTTAAAAAATAACTCATTGAGCAGCTCTCAATCCCTAATAAAATCCTGCCAAATATGCCAATATAGGCAATAATCAAAATTATCCCTAAAAGATTTAAAATTGTACCAGTCTTTGCCATATCAGATACTTTAAGGGCACCGGAACCAAAGATGATGGCATTAGGGGGTGTTGATACAGGTAACATAAATGCACAAGATGCAGAAAGGGTAGCCAAGACCATTAGAAACAATGGATTTGCCTTTATGCTCACACTCATTGATGCCAGAATAGGTAAAATCATTTGAGTGCTAGCGGTATTTGATGTAAATTGGGTCAAAATCACCATTAATAAACAAATGGCTATCATAATCAAAATAGGATGAAGGAAGGATAAACCCTGTAACTGTTTACCAAACCATACCGATAGCCCTGATTGTTTGAAACCAGCCGCCAAGGCAAAACCACCCCCAAAAAGTAAAACAATACCCCAAGGAAGTTGTGATGCAGTCTCCCAATCCATAATGGTTTTATAGCCTTTAGCAGGGATAAAAAATAGGGGTATGGCCATGGCTATAGCCACTGTTCCATCGTCTATAAACCTTGGGACGGGAAATAGCGATGACCAACCAGGTATCTTAAATCCACCAATGGGGATATCCTTCCTCATAAACCAAAGTAGTGCAAGTAGTATAAAATCAATCATTACTACCCACTCTTCAAATCTCATAGGACCAAGCCTTTTATATTCATTGTGAAACACATCTAAATTGATTTTAAATTTCACATTTTTACAAAATAGCAGGAAAAGTAAGAACCAAGTGCATAAAAAAAAGACTACTACAAGCGGAAAAGCAAACACAAACCACTTTGCAAATGAAATCTCCGGGGCCTTGGGGAAACAGATAGAAAAGATTTTTACAAAGGCCAAATTAGGGGGTGTTCCTATTAAAGTAGCCATTCCACCAATAGATGCTGCATAGGCAATGCCCAGTAAAAGTCCTATAAAAAAACGGGAAACCTCCTTTTCCTCAAGGTTTTCTTTTAATTTTGCAATAATGGCCATAGCTATAGGTACCATCACCATAGTAGCTGCTGTATTGGAGATCCACATAGAAAGGAATGCAGTGGCCCCCATAAATCCCAAGACAATCTGCCATGGGTTTATGCCAATCCACAGAATAATTTTTAAGGCAACCCTTTTGTGAAGACCCCAGCGCTGCATGGCCAGGGCAATGATAAACCCACCAATAAATAGAAGTATTACATCATTAAAATAGAAGGTAGCAACAGCCCTACCTTTCATAATACCTAGCAGTGGGAATAGGACTACTGGTAATAGGGCAGTAGCTGCTAAAGGGATAGCCTCAGTAACCCACCAAATGGCCATAAGTAGGGCTATTGCTGCTGTATATGTAATTTGAGGATTCCTTGGCTCTAGATTAAAAGAAAGCGCCAATATAATGCTTAAAATGGGTGCAATAATCAAAGCTGCCTTGTTCATTATTAGCTCATAGCTGATAGCTCATAGCTGATAGCAAGAAAGACCTTTTACTATGAACTATAATCGTGTATGGTATCATATAGGTTAGTCGACTAAAATGGCCTTCCTCAAGGCTACAATAGCTTTAAGAGGATTTAAACCCTTAGGACAGGCCTCTACACAGTTAAATATACTACGGCACTGCCACAATCCCGGTTGTGTCTTCAAGGTCTCTTTTCTCTCTTCTTTGGCCTCATCCCGGCTATCCATAAGAAGACGGCAGGCCTGAATTAAGGCGGTGGGCCCCAAAAATCCTTGATTGGCCCAAAAAGTGGGACAGGCACCTGTGCAAGCACCGCAAAAAATGCATTCATAAAGACCATCTAATTTTTTGCGTTCAGAGGGCAACTGCAACCTCTCCCTTTCTGGTGGTTTTGTTGTGGTGATTAAATAAGGTTTAATGGCCTCTACATGTTCGTAGACAGGGGTTAAATCTACTACCAAATCCCTTATGATAGAAAAACCAGGCAAGGGCTTGATTTTAATCCTATGAGGTAAGTCAGCCACCCTTTTTTCACAAGCTAACTGGTTCCTTCCATTGATATTTACAGCACAGGAACCACAAATACCGTGCCCGCAGGTCCTACGGTATGTCAGTGACAAATCTTGCTTGTGTATGGCTTCTAAGGCATCTAATATCACCCAGGTCGCTTCACATTTCAAGACATATTTCTGCCAATAAGGCCTTTTGTCTCTTCCTGGCAAGAAACGCTGGATAAAAAAGGTCTTGTCTATTAAAATCGCCTTTCCTCCGGTTCAAACTTAGTAATGACCACTGGCTTATAGTCTAACTCATATTCGCCTTCCTTCATAAAGACTAGTGTGTGCCTCAGCCAGTCTTTTTCATCTGTGGTAGGAAAGTCAGTGCGATAATGTGCACCACGGCTCTCTTTTCTGGCTAGTGCACATTGCACTATTGCCTTGCTCAAATTAAGCATGTGCTTTAACTCCACGGCTTCTTGCAAGGCCAAGTTATACTCATTTGGTATGCCTTTTAGTCCGATTCCCTGGTAAGCGGTTTTTAAGTTGTGAATGAGTTCAAGTTGGGCCCTCAAACAGCTTTCCTCACGTAGGATGCCGCAGTTTTTTGTCATTCCTTCCCGCAATGCCTCCCTGACCTCTGCTAGGGATGTCTTAGGACTACGGTTTAGAAGTGCATTAATTTCCCCCAATCCCTCTTTAATTTGTCCTTCTGGTAAAGGGAGAAAATTTAGCCTTTTTGCTATTTTTGCCATACGTCTTCCCGCCCGTCGACCAAAAACGGCACATTCCATAGTGGAATTTGAGCCCAATCGATTGGCTCCGTGGATAGAAACGCAGGCGCATTCTCCAGCGGCAAAGAGTCTTGGAACGATTACTTTTTTGCCGTCTGCAAGAACCTCGCAGTCTATATTTATGGGGATGCCCCCCATGCTGTAGTGAGCCGCTGGGGCCACAGGGATAGGCTGTTTTTTGGGATCGATGCCAGCAAATTTGAGGGCCATTTCGCGAATTTGGGGCAGTTTTTCTTTTATTAATTGTTCTGGGAGATGGGTAATATCGAGGTACACATAAGGCTTGCCTTCTATAGATTGCCCTGCCTCTATTTCTCTTTGAATAGCTCGCGAGACAATGTCTCTGGGTGCCAATTCTAGTTTATCAGGGGCATAGACTTTCATAAACCTTTCAGCGTTTTGATTAAGGAGGTAGCCACCTTCGCCCCTTACACCCTCACTAATGAGAAAACCCCAAGGATAGAGGCCGGTAGGGTGGAATTGGATAAATTCCATATCCTCCAAAGGAAGGCCAGCCGCCAAGGTCATTCCCATACCATCCCCAGTGTTTATGGCTGAATTGGTGCTTATGTTAAAAAGACGAGAACAACCCCCTGTTGCCAGAAGAGTCAATTTTCCTTGAAAAGTATGCATTTCTCCATGAACTATATCCCAGGCCATTACCCCACTGCATCCTTCATCCTGCAATAAAATATGGGTAACCAGAAACTCACTATAAAACTTCACTTTGAAACGCAAACATTGGCCAAATAAGGTATAAAGTATAGCTTGGCCAATCCTATCCGCTGCTAAGCAGGTTCGCCTTACTGGGGCCCCCTTTCCGGACTCGCTATAATGGCCGCCAAAATGGCGTTGGAGGATACGACCGTCCTCTGTACGACTAAAAGGGACACCGATATGCTCCAAAAAATATGCTGTCTCAATGGCCTCCTTACAAAACAAGGCCTGGGCATCTTGATCTCCTAAAAAGTGGCTTCCCTTAACGGTATCGTAGAAATGCCACTCCCATGAGTCCGGTTCCATGTTACCCAAGGCGGCTGCTGTGCCTCCCTGTGCAGCTACAGAGTGTGAATGGGTCGGAAAGACCTTAGAAACAACTGCTACATCATTGCCTGTTTGCGCTGCCTCTAAGGCGGCTACTAAACCAGCAATTCCAGCACCAACAATAATGATTTGATGTCTGTGTTTTATCATCTAATGTCTGTGTTTTATCATCTAAGTAAAATTAATAGTCCCAGAAGGAACAGAAAACCTCCGATTAGCCAAAGGCAAAAGGCTAGCATCCTTCGAAGGGCCTCCTTCATAATATAGTCCTGGCCAATTTGCCAAAGGCCGTTTAAGGCATGAGATACACTCAGCCCTAATAGGGAAAAATTCAAAAACAGCCAAAAGGGAGAAGATAAGCGCATCTGCATGTTTTCATAGGTTAGAGGGCGGAGATGACTAATGCTCAGGTGAATAAACAGCAATATCAGTAAGCCAATTCCACTAAACCTTTGCCAGAGCCAACTAATCATGCCAGATTGGATAGACAAAAAGTGTACTCAAAATTAAACTCAACATCATAACGGCCGCAAACAATGACTTTTGCCAGCGAATACCAAGGCCAAAATCGATCAGGATAAGCCTTATACCATTGCCTGCATGATAGCACACTGCCCAAATGAGAAGCGTCTCTAAAATCCTCATCCCTGGTTGCTCGCGCATTTGCAAAAGACTGCCAAAGAACACCGAACTTTGACCGAACCAGAAAATCATCCAGAGGTGGAACCCAAGGTAAATAGCCAAGGCAATGCCACAAAGACGCATAAGCAGCCAGGCCAACATGCCACTATGCCAATGGTAAGAAAACAAATATCTCAAATATTTCTTCATGATTAATACACAACAAAAAAGATACTTTACTTCTTTTAACATCTTTCGGTCAAGGGCTGGAAGGTGATTTATCCCCCCCTTAATCTTTCAAGTTACCTTCAGTTCAAAATTGTGGGATGGTTAAATCATTGAATTGGGGGGTAGTCAAATTATTGACTGGTTTAAAGGAATTTGCTATTTAACAAACTAACTAATAGCGTATACATCACTGTATCTACAGTCCCATCACATCTTTTACTGTTTTCCCCAAAGTCCCTAAGTCCTCTGCTATAAATATCCCTTCTGACCTCAGTGCCTTTATCTTTTCCTCTGCCGTATCTTGGCCACCAGAGATAATGGCCCCTGCATGGCCCATCCTTTTATCCTTTGGGGCTGTACGACCAGCTATAAAGGCCACAACGGGTTTTTTAAAGTGATTTTTAACATACTTTGCTGCCTCTTGTTCTGCAGCACCGCCTATCTCCCCTACCAAGACCACACCTTTTGTCTCTTCATCTTCATTAAATAGTATTAAGATATCTATAAAGTTGCTGCCAAGGATGGCATCGCCACCAATTCCTATACAGGTAGATTGACCTAAACCTGAACAAGTAAGTTGGTAGTCGATTTCATAAGTCAAGGTGCCGCTACGGGAGACAACACCAATAGGTCCCGGAGTATGAATATCTCCTGGCATGATGCCCATCTTACACCTAACCCCTGGGGCAATAAGCCCTGGACAATTAGGGCCAATTAGTGTTACATCGCCCTTGTCTCTTAAATAACTTTTTACTTTAATCATATCCAGAGCGGGGATGCCTTCGGTAATGCAGACAATTACCTTAATGCCTTCACCCGCTGCCTCAAATATGGCATCACGGGCAAACGGTGCAGGGACAAAGATTACAGAGGCATTTGCTCCTGTCTCTTTTGCTGCTTCCTCCACAGTATTGAATACAGGCACCCCCTCTATTTCCTGTCCACCTTTACCAGGCGTAACACCTGCTACCACCTTTGTCCCATAATTTAACATCTGCTTAGTATGAAATGCTCCTTCTTTTCCTGTTATTCCCTGTACTAAAACCATTGTATTTTCATTAACTAAGATGGCCATGGATTCTCCTTAATTAGTTCATAGTTGATAGTAAAAGGCTATGAGCTATCAGCCGTGAGCTATGAGCTAACTATGTCATATCAGTAATCTTCCTGGCAGCCTCATAAATGTCCTTGGCTACAAGGAAATTAAGGCCTGATTCATTTAGCATCTTGCGGCCCTGTTCTACATTTGTCCCTTCTAGCCTAATGAGGATGGGTATGTCTATCTTTACTTGTTTGGCCGCCTCTATTACCCCTTGTGCCAAGGTATCACATCTTAAGATGCCTCCAAAGATATTGATAAAGACCAATTTTACATTTTTATCAGAGAGCAAGATCTCGAATCCCCTACTAATCATCTCCACATTGGCTCCACCGCCCACATCCAGAAAATTTGCTGGCCTTGCCCCGGCCAATTTAATTACATCCATAGTGGCCATGGCCAGACCTGCCCCATTTACCATGATCCCTACATCTCCATCTAATCTTACATAGTTTAGTCGATACTTTAAGGCCTCATACTCTAGTGGGTCAAGCTGTTCAGGGTCTAGCATCTCCTTTATCTCTGGATGACGGTAAAGGCCATTATCATCAAAGTTTAGTTTTGCATCTAGGGCGGAAAATTCCTCGTCTTCTGTTAAAACCAATGGGTTGATCTCGGCCAAAGAGCAATCATATTGGATAAAAATCTTATAAAGTGCAAAAAATAATTTAGACACTTCTCTAATGTTTTTCACACCTAACTTAAAACCGAGGTTACGGGCCTGATATGGTAAAAGGCCAAAGAGTGGGTTGATGAATTCCTTAAAGATAAGCTCTGGTCTTTCTCTGGCAAGCTCTTCTATCTCCATCCCGCCTGCTGGGCTTACCATCATCACAGGGCAATCTTTGCCTCTGTCAATAGTCAAACCTACATAAATTTCTTGCTTAATCTCAAGGGGCTTTTCTATTAACAACTTCTGCACAATTTTACCTTGAGTACCTGTTTGATGTGTAATCAACGGCTTACCCAAGAGTCTTTGAGCAACGATTTCTACCTCCTCTAAGCTATTTACCCATTTCACACCACCTGATTTTCCCCTGCCACCTGCCTGAATTTGGGCCTTTACTACTACAGGTAAACCCAGGTCCGCTGCTGCATCCTTTGCATCTTCAATTGATGTAGCCAATCTTGAAGGTGGCACAGGGATGCCAAACTTGCTAAATATTCCCTTTGCTTGATATTCATGGACCTTCATTTCTTCCCCTTGGTATTGTTAAAATTTTTATTATGTGGGCTTGGACCCAGGGCCTTTAAGGCCTCAGTCATCTCCTTTACCACATTGGCAAATCGAGCTGCCTCAGATGCTGGTATCCATTCTAGTCTGAAGCGTTCTGGTTCTAGACCAGAATCTTCCATTTTTGAATAAATGGCATCTGCCCTAGATTTTGCCTTTAGATTACCCTCCAGGTAATGGCATTCGCCTAGACGTCAGCCTGCTACAAGTACCCCGTCTGCCCCCTTTTTTAAGGCATTTATAACTAAGTTCGGGTGTACCATTCCAGAACACATAACCCTTATAATGTGTATGTTAGGGGGGTATTGTATCCTTGAAGTCCCCGCAAGATCAGCAGCAGCATAGGCACACCACTTACATAAAAATCCGATAATTAGTGGCTCGTATTTGTTATTCATAATACATTTTCACTTTCCAATCGCCTTACATCTGGATTGCGATAATCTGGTAAGATAAGAGGGGCTTTTTTATTTGATTTAATCCCCGTCTCATCTAAATCCTTTAGATGTGCCTCTAAGTGCCTTAGATTTAGGCCGCTTACTCTTCCCCGGTTTTTGGCAAATTGTGCTGCCCTTACTCCAGCCCTACGGCCAAAGACATTGATATCCAATAAGGAATTCCCCATAAGGCGATTGTCTCCATGGATGCCCCCTGATACCTCACCTGCCGCAAAGAGTCCTGGTATAGTAGTTTCTCCCCATTCATTAGTGCACATTCCACCATTTTGATAGTGCAATGTAGGAAAAACCAAGATAGGCTGTTCAGAAATATCTATCCCATATCGCCTAAATTGAAGGTATTTACTTGCCAAGGCCTTAGAGGTAGTACCTTCCCCCCAGATTAAATCAATCATGGGCACATCAAGCCATACCCCTACCCTACCAGTAGGAGTAACTATGCCTTTCTTTCTTTCTATACATTCCCTAATAATTAGGGCACTCTCCACATCCCTTGGCTCTAAAGGATGACAGAAACGTTTCCCTTCTCTATTTAGTGGCTCTGCCCCTAGTGTACGTATCTTCTCTGTAACCAGCATGCCTGCACATTGTTCAGGGAAAGCTGCTCCTGTAGGGTGGAATTGGGCATAGTGTAGATTCCTTAATGGAACCCCTAAGCGATAGGCCAAGACAAGTCCATCTCCTGTAGCTCCATAATGATTGGTAGTAGCAAATCCATGAAGATGGAGGCGACCATAGCCACCTGTAGCCAAAATAACTGCCTTTGCCTTGACTACCAAAAATTCTTGGGTATCCAAATTATATAGTATGGCCCCACCGATCATATCTTTATCATCCAATAAGAGTTCCACTGCCGGTGAAAACTCCAATATCTCAATTTGCTTGTGATTGCCTACTTCATCTCGAAGTACTCGCATAATCTCTGCACCAGTTCTATCTGATGAGGAGTGCATGCGCCTCCTGCAAAGCCCACCGCCAAATAGCTCCTTCATAGTGCCATCTGGCTCTTTATCAAACATCACCCCTAAGTCTTCTAACCATTTAATGACCAAAGGTGCATCCAATACCAATGCCCTTACCAATTTCCTGTCATTGGTGAAGTGTCCACCCCCAATGGTGTCTAAAAAGTGGTAATAAGGGGAATCATAAGGTAAATCGGCTGCCTGAACGCCCCCTTCAGCCATAATGGTATTGGTATCCCCATGCCGCAGTTTAGTGGCCAGTATCACCTGAGAGCCATTCTCTGAAGCCAGTAGTGCTGCAGCACTGCCTGCGCCTCCACCTCCAATGATCAATACATCGGTAGCGTAATCTGGATGCCTTAAACGGGACAAAAAGTCTAAAGGCTCAATCCATGGTCTACCCTCTAATAGTTCTACTAGTTCTACCTGTAAAGCCTCTCCCTTATTTGGGCCTACCCTTAAAATACTCCTTCCCTCAGGTCTATAATCAGGATGATATCTTTTTAAGACATCCTGGTATTCATTTAGCAAAAGTTTGGGGTAGTATTTTTTCTTTTTGGCTGCCTCAAGGCGCTTTGGACGTGTTTCCTCTACCTTGGCCAAGGCCTTCTGTAAAATCTCCGGATATCCTTTCATGATTACCTCTTTGTTAATTGTGTTTCTTGTGTCCGTTGAGTTTAACCCAATAAACCCAACAAACCGTGTAAACTCAATAAACTAACATGCATCTTATGTCCTGTATCATGTATCCTGCATCATGCAGTTTGTTCTTCAATAATAAGGTACCTTTTCTCTTTTGGGTGCCAATCTGGGTCATATGGCTCTGGCTCAAATTCCCTTTTCGTATAGTGTTTTCTTAAATCTTTTAAAGAGACCTCCATAAGCTCATCCAACATCCAGTCAAACCTTCCCTTCTCTATTTGCTCTATCCTCTTTTCTAGATGCTTTGCCTTTGGCGTTAGATACCTTCCATAGAGCCGCCTGGCTAATAATGTAACAAATGGATGCTGGAGCTCTGCAGGGCAACGCAGACTGCACATACCACACATAATGCAGGCATGAGAAAGCTCAGCACATTTTTTTATATCTCCTTGAATTAACGACTGAATACAGTCCATAACAGGAATATCCATGGGGCAGGCCTTTGTACAGGTATTACAAGCAAGGCAGCGAAATGTCTCTGGATATAATTTTTCGATAGTAAATATGTCAGGCGAAAGTTGATTAATATTATAGGTGGCCTTATTTGCAGGAACAAATGGGATTTGAACCAGGTACATATGCGGTTCTATTACTGTTTGACAGGCCAATCCAAATTTTAGCCGATAATCCCCTGCTGTTCGGTAAACCGTTACGCAGGCCCCGCAGACACCGCCCCTACAACCACAACTACGGATAAGGCGATAACCTGCATACTCTAAGGCCTTCATGATAGTCAGGGTCTCTGGTACTTCATATCCCTTTCCCATAACGTAAATGGGTATTAGTTTTGCACCTTCTGCCACAATTGTTCTATCTCCTACAGCGTATCTAACTTCTGCCATACTCTCCCCCATATTCATAACCTGCCTTAAAGGCCTTTAGATTGAATTCTTCAGTGCCTCTAGGTACAGACATTTTCACTGCTTTTTCCACATTTTCTACACTAAAATAGGGGGTTAGTGCTGTAAAGAAACCAAGCATTACAATATTTGCTGCCACAGCCCTCCCCAGTTTTTCAGCCGTCCTGGTAGCAGGGATAGCATAGATTTTTACTGAGCCAGGGATATCCTTTGGCTTCACCAAATCTTTATCAATAAAAATAGTGCTATCTTTTCCTATATCTTTTCTATATTTTCTTAATGCCCCTTGGGCCATGATCACTAAGTTATCAGGTTCTGTGATATAGGGCATATTAATAGCATCTGAAGAGATGATTAAACCAGAGCTAGAAGCACCTCCCCTGGCCTCAGGGCCATACTCCTGAGTATAGACAGCGTTATAGCCTTCAAAGATGGAGGCTGCCCTACCCATGATTAGACCCAAAAGACCAAGCCCCTGCCCTCCCAGGCCAGCCACCTTAATCTGTGTAGTCTTTATCTTTTTTGGTGGCTTTATCTTAGGGACTACCTTCTTTTCTTCTTCTGGCAAGGTCACCTTTCCATCCCCACGGAATTCAGAGATGCCTAATCTCTTGGATAATTGAGCCTTCATCATTTCCAAATAATCAGGCTGCTCCCTATTTACAAATACACCACAAAGGATGGGGGTACCCATTTGAATAAGGGCTTTCTCAGGGTCAGGGTGGCGTTTTATCTCTGTATGTTCCAAGAAGTATTTTACCAGCTCTTTTCCTGTCCTTAATTTATTTTTTCTTCCCCAGTACACTGGACATGCAGAAATTATTTCAATGAAAGAGAATCCTTTGTGGTGCATGGCCTCAAGGATAGAGTTTTTGATATGATGGGCATGGGCCGATGTCCATCGTGCTACATAACTTGCACCACAGGCACACAAAAGATAGGGCAAATTAAATGGCATCTCATAATTTCCATAGACCGATGTACTACTCCAGGTACCCAGGGGGGTGGTAGGGCCCAGTTGTCCACCCGTCATCCCATAGGTAAAATTATTTATGCAAATGACCTTTATATCTATATTCCTTCTAGCTGCATGGATGAGGTGATTTCCACCAATGGCTGCCAGATCCCCATCCCCGCTAAATACCACTACATCTAAATCAGGATTTGTCAGTTTAAGCCCAGTAGCAAAGGCAATAGGCCTTCCATGGGTACAATGGAAACCATCTAACTTTACATAGCCAGGCACCCGACCAGAGCAACCCATCCCTGAGACCAGTGCTATCTTATCTAAATCAAACTCCCCTTCTACAAAGGCCTCTATCATATTGGCCATGGTGGTACCAACACCACAGCCAGCACACAAGATGTGTGGCATTCGCTCCTTCCTGATAAGTGCCTCTAAGGGGTGCTCCTTTGCAACCTCCATAACTTTACTCCTTTAAAGTATCTTTTTTACGGCCTCATAAATGTCCTCTGGGTTATGTATATAACCGCCAGCATGAGGCACCAATGTAGTCTCACACTCACCATGTGCTGCCCTCTCTACCTCAAATGCTATCTGGCCCAAGTTGATTTCCACTACCACAAATGCCTTGATTTGCTTAGCCAGTTCTTGAATCCTCCTTTCTGGAAATGGCCAGACTGTGTTAAGCTTAACAATTCCTACCTTTAAGCCATTAGAGCGTGCCTTACTTAGCGCATACTGGCATACACGGTATGAAATGCCATAACTTACTAACACTACCTTTGCATCTTCTGTATAGTATTCTTCTATATCTATGATTTTTTCTGCATTCTTTCTAATCTTATCTACTAGCCTTCTGACCAATGGGGCCTGGGCCTTCTCAGTTGTATCTGGATATCCTTTTATGTTATGGGTAAGGCCTGTGACATGGAATCTATAGCCTTCCCCTGCTATGGCCATCTCTGGCACCAAATCCTTATCTGCCTTAAAGGGGAGGAATTCCTCCTTCGGCTTGCTTGGTTTCTTCCTAAAGACAAGTTCTATCTCTTCCTTTGGAGGAATAATTACCCTCTCCCACATATGTCCTACAACCTCATCCATAAGCACTATAGCAGGAACCCGCCACCTCTCAGCAAGGTTAAATGCCTTAATAATGAAGTCAAAAGTCTCTTGTGGTGAACTAGGGGATAGGGCAATTATTTCATAATCCCCATGGCTTCCCCAACGGGCCTGCATGACATCTGCTTGTCCTACAGCGGTAGGAAGCCCAGTGGAGGGTGAGCCACGCATTACATCTACTATTACGCAAGGGGCCTCCATCATTGCTGCAAGGCCAATGTTTTCTTGCATAAGGCTAAAACCAGGGCCTGAGGTAGCACTCATTGACCTTCCACCTGCCCAACTGGCACCTACTAAGGCCGCCATTGAGGCAAGTTCGTCCTCCATCTGGATATAAATTCCACCTACTTGGGGCATCCTTACAGACATCCTCTCTGCAATCTCATTGGAAGGGGTAATAGGATAGCCTGCATAGAAACGACAGCCTGCAGCAATTCCCCCTTCTACACAGGCATAATTGCCACTCAAAAAGCGGATACCAGTTAATACGTCTTTAGCCATATTACTCTCCTACAATTACTCAAAATCTTGTGGATTTTGAGTAATTGATTGCAAAATGCAAAGTGCAAATTGAAAAATGCAAAGTAAAAAACGAATTTAACAAATAATAGTAAATTGCACGAATTAAACCATTGTTCGTGGTATTCTGTATCATAAATAATTTTGCATTTTGCACTTTACAATTTTCATTTTTCAATGTCTGCTCAAAATTCTACAGAATTTTGAGCAGATACCTCCTCCTCCACCTGTTCACTAAAAATGGCGAAATCAGGGCAAACCTCCTGGCAAAACAGGCAATAGATACAATCACCCTCCATGCCTGGTTTTATAACAGGATAATGGTGACCCTTTTCATTATAATCCTCTGAAAGCTCCAAGATTTCTTTAGGACAATACTCAGTACACAGTTCACAACCTTTACATAATTCTGTAAAAACTATTACCTTCCCCTTAGGTACCTTGAATTCTGCTAAATTTAATGGCTTACGCTGGGCTACTGCCATTTTTCTCCCTCTAATAAGGCATCTACCTGCTCAGATAATTGTTGAAGTGTAAAATGGGCTATGTTTATAGCATTAAACTTACAAGCACCCATACAACTGCCACATCCTTGACATGCAGCTTTGCTTACCTGTGCATATTTTTTCTTTTTCTTTTTTATTATGCTAATAGCACCAAATGGGCATATTTTGGCACAAATACCACAGCCCTTACAAAGTTCTAAATCTACTTCTGCCTTAATGGGTTCTAAGGTAATCCTTTTTTGCGAGAATAAGGCCAGTACCTTACTGGCTGCTGCACTAGCCTGAGTTACTGTCTCTGAGATATCTTTTGGGGACTGAGCCGCACCAGTTAAATAAACACCTATTGCTGGAGATTCTACAGGTCTTAATTTTGGATGCATTTCTGTAAAAAACCCGAATTCATCTGCAGGCAGTTTTAATGTTTGAGATAGTTCTTTCCATCCCTTAGCAGGCATAATAGCTGGGGCTAATACTACCAAATCTGCCTCTATCTCTAATGCTCTGCCCGTCAAGGTATCTACACCCCAAACTGCTAATTTCTCATTTTTACCAAAAACCTTAGACACCTTTCCCCTCAAATATAATACCCTTTCTTCCTCCACAATCCTTTGGACAAACTCCTCATATTTTTTGCCTGCTGCCCTAATGTCTATATAAAATATATAGACTTTTCCATCCGGCACTGCGTGCTTATAAAGCAATGCGTGTTTTGCTGTATACATACAGCATATCTTTGAACAATAGGGCCGCCCGTGCTCAGGGTCACGTGAACCTGCACACTGGATAAAGACTATGCTTTTTGGAATCTTCCCATCTGACGGCCTCTTGATTACACCACCTGTGGGACCAGAAGGTGAAAGCAATCTTTCCAGATCTAAACTAGTAATTACGTCTGGATACCTTCCTCCTCCATATTCTGGAAGTGCTTCTAAAGGTATTACATCATAACCAGTAGCTACTATAATAGCCCCTACCTTTATTTTAATCTCTTCTTCCTCCATAAGAAAATCAATGGCCCTGGGGCCGCAGGCCTTAAAACAATTTTCACAAACTATAAGCTTTTCAGTGTTTAGACAGTGTTCTAAATCTATAGTATAAATCAGAGGCACTGCTTGAGGGAATGGAATATAAACCGCCTTCCTTGCTCCCAATCCTTGGTCAAACTCATTGGGCACTATCACTGGGCATACATCCACACAGTCATTGCATCCTGTACATTTGTCTTCCCATACATAGCGTGGTTTTTTAACAATGGTTACATCAAAATTCCCCACCGTTCCTTCTATGTTTTTTACTTCGGCATAGGTAAGAAGGTGAATCTTTTTATGGTGGGCTACCTCCACCATCTTTGGAGTAAGGATACATGAGGAGCAGTCCAGAGTGGGAAATGTTTCACTAAGCTGGGCCATATGTCCTCCTATAGATGGCCCTTTTTCCACTAAATAGACGTCAAAGCCAGCATTGGCGATATCCAGGGCAGCTTGAATCCCTGCTATCCCACCCCCAATCACTAGGGCCTGCCTTGTCACGGGTGCCTTGATGGGAATAAGAGGCTTAGCGTAAGTTAATTTAGCCAAAGCAGCCTTAATCAATCTTAAGGCCTTTTTTGTAGCAATTTCCGGTGTACTTTGATGCACCCATGAGCACTGTTCTCTAATATTGGCAATCTCCAAAAGATAGCGATTTAAACCGGCATTTTCCACTGCGCGGGAGAAGGTTTCCCCATGTAAACTTGCAGTGCAGGCTGCTACAATGACGTGACTAAGGTTTAACTCCTTAATCTTTTCACAAATAAATTTTTGTCCTGGTTCGCTGCAAATATAGATATAATCCTCAGAAAGAACTACATTTTCTAGCTTAGCCGCCTCTTGCTTAAGCCAGTTTACATCTACTACACCTGCAATGTTCCTTCCGCAGTGACAAATAAATATCCCAACACGCATTTAAGTAATCCCCAACGCATCTGCCATAATTTCTGTAAAATAAAAAACAGGCATTTTCTTAAAACCTGTGTAGAGCCTTTTTACGTCCTTTTGCCTATCCTTTAAATTGAAATAGCAGAGTGGACAGCTAGTGATTACCAAATCTGCATTATTCTCCCTGGCGTTTTCTAATATACGATATGCTCGCATTGCTACAATTTCTGGTTTAATGGCTGTATGATAAGAGCCACAACACTCTACTTGATATGGAAAGTTTACAGGCTCTGCTCCTAAGTTAGACACCAGCTCTTCTAGGATGTAAGGTTGTTCACAATCATCTATACCCACCTTCTGTGGCCTCAGCAAAAGGCAACCATAGTAGCAGGCTACCTTGAGTTTAGAAAGTGGGCGTTTTACAGCCTGTTTTATGTTCTCAAGGCCAAATTCCTTTAGTACAGTTAAAAAGTGCTTTATCTCTACTTCACCCCTATAATCCTCTTCCTCTGACATAAATTCGTTAATCTTCTTTAATTTCTCCCCATTATCTTTTACCAGAAGATTGGACTGAGCCAAAGTATTATAGCACATAGAGCATAGGGTCACAATTGTCTTATATCCAAGGGATTGAGCACGAGTTAGGTTTCTTATAGAGGCAAGTTGTTTTATTAAATCGTCAGAGGCCAGGGAATACACCGTTCCACAGCAATTCCACTCTGGAAATTCCTTTATGTTTAAACCTAAAGATTCTGCTATAGCTAAAGCCGATATTTCCAAATTTTTTGCAGTTGTTTTTAATGTACAGCCAGGGAAATATGCTAGTTCCATTTCGGTTCTTTCTCCCATCGCCTTCTTTCTTTTTTGTAATGGTTCTTATTTAAGAATTATAATAGTTATAATAACTAATGTCAAGTTATATCCTCTTAAGTCCTTTAAAAAATATCAAGTCTTGTTCTTGCTATCTTGTAAACTTACGCAAAGCACTTATTAAGGCAATCTGAGGCAATTCTTCCTTTACCATCTTTGCAGGCGAAATATAATCATCCTTTGTCCTGCGTAAAATTATAAGTCTTACTGCCTCCATTAGCCTTGCTAAATCTACCCCCCTTGGACAACGTGCCCTGCAGGTGTAACAGGAGGCACAGATCCAGACTGTGCTTGAATTTAATAATTCCTCAAACGCCCCCATTTGTAAAAGTCGTATTACTTGATTAGGAAGTAGATCCATTTCTTCTGCCATGGGGCAACCCGCAGAACACATACCACACTGGTAACAGGAAAATGCATTTTGTCCGCTGATTTCTTCTACTTTTTGCAAAATATCTGTTTCTAATTTAAGGGCAACTCGCATGCTGATACCTCAATCTCCCTATTTCATATAAATCATTCCCATATATATCATTGCCTACAAAAACTGGCAAATCTCTCACTTTAAGCTTGTAAATTGCCTCTGGTCCCAATTCCGGATAGGCTATTAGTTTTGCTTCATAAATACATTTGGAAAGTAAGGCCCCAGCCCCACCGATGGCTACAAAATAAATGGCCTTATATTTTTTTATAGCATCTATTGCTTCTTTATTTCTCTTCCCTTTACCAATCATTCCCTTTAAGCCAGCCTTGAGCAATGTTGGGGTATAAAGGTCTAAGCGGGAACTGGTAGTGGGGCCGGCTGCCCCAATTACCATTCCAGGGGGTGCAGGCGTTGGGCCTACATAATATATGATTTGACCTTCTAAAGGAAATGGTAAAGGGGTATCTTGATTAATGAGCTCTATCAGTTTTTTATGGGCTGCATCACGTGCTGTATAGATGATGCCATTTAAAAATGCTTCATCCCCTGCCTTTAAATCGTTAATTACCTCATCTGTTAAAGGAGTAGTTAAACATTTCATTTAAATCTAGTCTAAAGTACTATAGACTTTAATCTATGGGCATGGCATTGTACATTAATAGCTACAGGTAAGCTGGCAATATGGCAGGGCATGATTTCAATATGGACATCTAAACATGTAATCCTACCTCCTAAACCCAGTGGCCCAAAGCCCAATTCATTGATCATATTGGACCACTGTCCTTCTAACTGCGCTACTTTTTCATCACTTGACCTTTCTGCAATAGGCCTAAATAAGGCCTTTTTTGCTAGAAGTGCTGCTACATCCAAAGTACCCCCTATTCCTATGCCAATGATTAAGGGGGCACAGGTGTTTACCGCAGCCCTTTCTACTACTTGGCAAAGATAATCCCTTATCCCATCAAGCCCTGCTGCTGGTGTCAAGACTTTTGCTGCACTCATGTTCTCACTGCCTGCCCCTTTTGGCATTACTGTAATCTTTATCCTATCCCCAGGCATTATATCAAAATGGAGCATTGCAGGAGTATTATCACCAGTATTTTCCCTTGTTAAAGGATGGCACACAGATTTTCTGAGATAGCCTTCCTTATATCCCTGTTTTACTCCCTCCTG
>LJNA01000023.1 GCA_001304365.1 Syntrophobacter sp. DG_60
TACAACCCCGTTTAAAAACTTATAGAGCTTGTTATAAGTTTTCTGGCATTCGTCAAACGCTCCCTCTTCTTTGGGTTGCTCAGTTCGTTCCAGAGGCCTTTGTGTACCTAAAATTTCCCTTATTCTAAGTACTCCGCCCTCCTCAATTTCTTTATCCTGTTTCCAGGCATTTCCATTTACTATCAAATCCGTTTGCTTGGCCAAGATTCTCACCTTATCTCATCAGCTAATCTAACCACTATATCTGAGTCGATACGTTCTAATTTCTTACTGAAGCCCAATAGCAAACTCATATCACAGATGTTATTGATTTTCCTGGGTATACCTTGAGAATACTTATGGATAATGTTAATAGCCTCCTTAGTGAATATATTATTCTCTGACCCGGCTGCACGTAACCGGAAAGCTACATATTCTTCTACCTGGTGAAGGTTCAACCCAGTTAAGTGGTATTTTAGGCCTATTCTTTGATTGAGTGCTGGAATCTTAGCAATTTTTTTCTCCAACTCCAGTTGTCCTAAAAGAATTAAGGTTAAAAGAAAACTTTCACTTAGTTGAAAATTTAAAAGCAAACGAAGTTCCTCAAAATTGTTCATATCGGTTATGGCCTGGGCTTCATCAATCATAATTACTGTATGTTTCTCCTTTTCCATGTTTCCTATCAACACATCATTTAAAGAGTGAAGCAAATCCACCTTGGCCTTTTGAGGGCTGTTAATTCCTAATTGGTAAAGTATTTCTCTTAGGAGTTCGTTAGGACTAAGTGTAGGATGGGTAATAAGGGCAATCTCCCATTTTTCTTGAGAAGCGAGTTCAAGAACAAAGGCTCGGCTAATCAAGGTTTTTCCACATCCCACATCACCAATCAACATGGTTGCCCCTTTACGTGCTTTAGCGGCATAGAGCAATCTCCCCAAGGCCTCCTCATGTTGGGCTGATCTATAAAATAATCTAGGATCAGCAACATTTTCAAACGGTAGTTTTTTAAACCCCCAATATGTCTGGTACATTCTTCTACCCTTTTATACTACCATCTCGTACATCGTCATTTTTTCTTAGAAATTTCCCTTGTGCATGATTCATAATTCACGGTTTTTTTTATCTTGATTCTCGTCTTGCGTCTTTTAACCCTTTTGCCACCGCTTCCTTCATTAGCTCTAAGTCCAATGGCTTTGGCATGTACAGAACTATCCCCATTTTCCTTACCTTGGATTCTATTTCAATTGAATGATCCGAGGTAGTAAAGATGACCCGGATGTCAGGATGAAGCCCTTTTAATATGGAAATGAGTTCTATTCCCGGGGTATCAAATAGCTCCATATCAATAACCGCAAGGTGAATATTTGTCTTCTTTGCTATGTTTAGGGCAGCCTTAGCAGATGTGGTGGTAAACACCGCCCGCCCCTTACAGCAAAGTCTTCGTTTAAGTGAATCCAAGTTGGTTTGGTCCTGATCAACTAGAAGAATATGGGATTTCATGTCTTCCTTATCTATCGCAACAAATATGCCATCTCTGGGCATATTTAAGGATATCCATGATTATTAAGGGAAAAAAGGAGAATCGGGGATTAAACTAACAGGATCCTTATGAAAGATATTTTTCGCAATATGCAACAGGTGGAGTGGTTCCTATGCCCAATCGTAATGGCAATGGCCATTTCCACAGTCTGTTGCATTCTGCTATATAGGTTGCATTCTGCTCCATATTATTAAGCTCGTGGTGAACTATGAAGTCAAAGACCGTATTTTTTTATCTTTCTATAAAGAGTAGCCTTATCTATCCCCAAAAGCCTGGCGGCTGGAACCTTCTTGCCTTTTGTTATCTGTAAGGCTCTTTTGATCAAAGCAACCTCACTTTTCCTCAAAGTAGGGACGGCTTTGGGGCCGCTTGGACCTTCTATATCCTTGTGTTTCCTTACCTGTGAAGAGAGGTCGGTAACGCCAATGGTCTCGTCTGCTCCCATGACAAATGCCCTCTCAATCACACTCTGTAATTCCCTTACATTTCCTGGCCAACGGTAACTCAACAAAAGATCCATGGCCTCCGGTGATATGCCCTTAACCCTTCTTTTCCCTTTGTTATTAAATACGTCCACAAAATGGTTTACAAGAACGGGGATATCCTCTTTTCTCTCCCGAAGGGGTGTAATGTTAATGGGGATGACGTTTAGGCGATAAAAGAGATCCTTCCTTAAGGCTCCACTTTTTATAGCATCCTCTAAACCCCTGTTGGTAGCGGCTATTACCCTTACATCTACCCCCATCTCTTTAGTATCGCCTACCGGTCTTACCTTCTTTTCTTGGAGAGTACGCAGAAGTTTAAGCTGCACAGGGTGGGAGATCTCTGCTATCTCATCTAAGAAGATAGTGCCACCTTCTGCTGCCCTAAATAGGCCGATGTTATCTTTGATTGCCCCACTAAATGCACCCTTGCGGTGGCCGAAAAGCTCACTCTCCAGGAGAGTTTCCACAATGGCTCCACAATATACTGGAACAAAGGGCTTATTTTTTCGATTACTCCTTTGGTGGATGGTTTTAGCCACCAGCTCTTTTCCGGTTCCACTTTCCCCCTGAATTAAGATGGTAGAGTCATTTTGGCTGACCCTTTCTATTATTTCATAGAGTTCTTGCATCTGGGAACTAACCCCGATAATGTCACCATATCTATATCGCTCTTTTAGCCTCTTCTTAAGGAATATATTCTCCCTCAATAAGATTTTTCTCTCTATGATTCTATCCACCAATTTCTTTATTCGATCTAACTCCAGGGGTTTTAGGACATAATCATAGCTCCTGAGCCTCAGGGCCTCGATGGCGGATTCCATGTCTCCATGAGCGGTAGTAATTATTACCTCTATTTCTGGATTATGGTCTTTTATGGCCGAAACAAGTTCAAGTCCACTCAATGTAGGTGTATCTAAGTCTGCAAAGACTATCTCAAAATCTTTCTTCTTAACCAATTCAAGGGCTTTCAAACCATCATCTATTACTGTCACTTTGTACCCCAGAGGAGATAGGTATTTTTGTATAATAGAGAGTTGTTCACTATCACCATCGACAAATAAAATCTCCAGATTCTGACCGTGTCTCCTGTCTATACCACTCCTTCGTTCAAAAAGCATCCGTGGTACCTGTCTATTGGGATCCCGTCTGTCCCTTCCAGACCTTTTATCCATTCCAGATGTGATCTTCTATCCCCCCCGTAATTGCTCAAAATCTTGTGGATTTCGAGCAATTAATTGCAAAATGCAGAATGCAAATTGTAAAATGTAAAATGAATCAGTTAATTTAATTAATCTAACTCCTAATTCCTGACTTCTATTTTGACTTTTGCACTTTTCATTTTTCAATGTCTGCTCAAAATTCTGTGGAATTTTGAGCAGATACAGCCACGCTTTTCATTTTGAGTTAAATAAGAGGTTAACAGAAATGAGATGTCTGTGCAACCCTATCTGAATTTATCTTATTTTTTAGTGTTTAGGTGGTTGATTTTAATTAGGGCATGCCTCCGCCACTGTAAATTCATAAAAAATCTATGTAAGTACCCAATATCATGGGTTTTTATGCCATTGCTACAACCGAAGCAGGAAGCGAAACCCTTATCTGTACATTTATCAAATTAAGCAGCAGGCAGACCCTCTGTTTGTCGGATTCCCAGTGGTCAAATATAGCAAGTATATCTTTAAAGGGGCCTGATTTTATCATTACTAAATCATTCTTTTTAAATCTATTTGGTCTAATTAAGCCATCTTTACTTGCTAGGGATTCAATGGAATAAATTAGTTCTTCAGCGATAGGTTGAGGCCTTGTATTTTCCCAAAGTACCTTTTTTACCCCCCTTGTCCAGCATAGATGACAGACCTCTTTTCTTTCACACTGCGCAAATACATAGCTAGGAAAGAGGGGTTTTATCTTCTTATATCTTTTAAGGCCTTTATAGATATATGTCTGTGTCCTTGGAAAATATGTGTTAATCCCCTTTTGGGTCAGATAAAAGATTACCTTTTCTTCTTGGGAAGGCTTTGTTTGAATTACATACCAGTTGTTCTGAACATTCATCTATATTTGTTTCACCTTTAATTTAACCCAGATTGTGCATATAAATTCTGAAAAACGAGATCTCCAAAACACTGTTTATCCATATTGTTTTGTCTCTTATCCCATTTTTCAAGCAAATTATGTGCCAAATGCAGATAAATGCAGGCGGAGATGCGGATTTACGCAGATAATTACCGGGAATCAGAGTGAGGTCTTTTTTTGTTGGGATCTTATTTAGAGTGAAAATCAAAAAAACCTTGATTTTACTGGTCTTTTTTTGTATTATTATTTTGGATCCCGACACCATTTATTTGTATAATCTCTCCCAAATCCTTATGTTGAAGATCCTAGACAAAAAGCGATTTTTAGGGGTAGACTTTTGGGAATTTGGGATTCGGTCTATGAACCGGAGATTGGGTGCAGAAATTATAGGAAACCTACTATTTTCCCATCCTATAAGATCTATTAGGGGTTTTTTAAGGTATGGCCATTATTTAGCTCAGGGTAAACCCAAAATGAGACTTCCTGTGGAGACGATTCCCCGCCTTCGTCCACTTCTCATAGGTGCATATTGTCAGAAGCCCAAAGGCTGTCCAGCAGGACGGTTTAATCATAGATGCCTTTTTGCAGAAACCTTAACTACATATTCATCTTGTGAATACTGCGATCTCAAAAAAATGGCAGAATTGGCTGCAATTCTCAGATGTTCTTTTTATATTATGACAACTGCTTTAGATGTCCTTATTGATATCTTTCTAGGCAAAACCTTCCCTCATTTTCTTGTAATGATATGTGCTTATGCCAAAGGACTTTTCTTGTTTCCCGCCCTTATCTTTAATATGGAAGGGTGGGCCTTTACATTGGGAAGAGGCAGTTGTCGAAATTACCAGGAGTTTTTATTAGCCGATATGGGTAGTAAATGGAATCAAACTTTCCTTTCTCCCCTTTCCCATAAATCTTTCATTAACCTGTACAGGCAGATTAAGATTTCAAATGACTATCAGAGATTGATTAGAAAAGGACACTTTTATACACCTTCTTCATAAGATCAAATTGAGTTTCTTGATGCCAAGGAAATTATAAAATTTGCCACAGATTTTCGCCGATACCCGTAGAAAATATTTTATATTTAAAATCCTGATGATCTGTGTTTATCTGTGCCATTCTGTGTAAATCTGTGGCTTAAATTAAAGTATTTGTTCTTTATCATTCGTTTTCTTCGAACCTCTTTTCAATACTAGTTGCGTGGGCAAGAAGGCCTTCTATATGGGCCATTTCTATGGCCCTTGGCCCTAAAATATCTAGCCCCTCTTTAGAGATAAAAATAATACTAGAGCGCTTTATGAAATGCTCCACAGAGAGCACAGAAGAAAATCTAGCCGTACCCGCTGTAGGCAAGGTGTGATTTGGACCAGCTACATAATCACCGATAGGTTCTGAGGCATATTTTCCTAGAAAAATAGCCCCTGCATGCCTTATCTTACCCAATAAACTCATAGGGTCACTCACCAAGAGTTCTAAATGTTCTGGGGCGATGATATTGATGACCTCTGCAGCCATATTTAAATCAGGCAGAATGAATATATGTCCCTGCTGTTTTAAGGCAGTTTTTGCAATGGCCCTTCGAGGCAAATTAGGTAGTTGCTTATCGATTTCCTCTAATACCGCCTTTGCATAGGCCTTTGATGTAGTAACCAAGATGGGCATAGCCATTTCATCATGCTCTGCTTGGGAAAGTAAGTCAGCAGCTACCCATGAAGAAGGTACGCTTCCATCGGAAACAACGGCAATTTCACTGGGGCCGGCAATCATATCAATGCCCACCTCTCCAAACACCAGTTTTTTGGCAGCAGCAACATAGATATTCCCTGGCCCACAAATGAAATCTACTTTTGGGACTGTTTTTGTGCCAAATGCTAGGGCAGCAATGGCCTGTGCCCCTCCAAGGCGAAATATCCTTTTTATTCCCGCAATTTTGGTAGCTGCCAATATAGCTGGAGAAATCTGCCCCTTAGGTGTAGGCATGGCCATAGTAATCTCCCTTACCCCGGCTATTTTAGCAGGTATGGCATTCATCAGTACTGTGGAAGGGTAAGCGGCCTTTCCCCCAGGACAATATATGCCAACCTTTTCTAAAGGTGTAATACGCTGTCCGAGGAGATTTCCCATTTCATCTGTAATAAACCAGCTTTTTGGCAACTGCTTGCGATGGAATGCCTCAATTCTTTTTGCTGCATATTCTAAAGCAGGAATGATCTCTCTGTTTTTTTGATAGGCTGCATCAATTTCTTCTGAGCCAATCTCAAAGCCCATTTCTTTTAAGTCCACAGAGTCAAACCTTTTTGTATATTTTATTAAGGCCTCATCCCCGTATTTTTTTATATCTTTTAGGATGGTAGAAACGGTTTTAAGTGCCTGTTGTGGGATAAACTTTTGGCTTTGCCAACGTCTTTTAAACTTTAATAAGCCAGCTTCGTTTTTAATAATTGAAGTTTCCATTGTTTTAAGTAACCCTTAATACTTCTTCAATAGTAGTAATTCCCATTTTTATCTTTTCTAATCCACTTGCCCTTAAGGTCTTCATGCCCTCAGAAACTGCCTGTTCTCTAATCTTTTCTGCGCTTGCCCTGGCCAGGATTAAGTTTATAATATCGTCGCTGATAGTCAAAATTTCAAACAGGGCAACTCTACCTTTATAGCCAGTATCATTACAAAAACCACATCCCTTTCCTTGATACACCTTAATAGTATTGGTCTCTTTAGGTGAAAACCCAACTTTTGTCAACAATTCGGGCTCTACCACTATTTTCTGTTTGCAGTGAGGACAAATTACTCTCACCAACCGTTGGGCAATAATAGCAATTACTGAGGAGGAAATTAAAAATGGCTCAATATCCATGTCTAATAGACGTGTAATGGTACTTGGGGCATCGTTGGTATGCAAGGTGCTTAACACTAGATGGCCGGTAAGGGCTGCTTTAATGGCAATGTCCGCTGTCTCTATGTCCCTGATTTCCCCTACCATAATAATGTCAGGGTCCTGCCTTAAGAAGGAACGCAAGGTAGAAGAGAAGGTCAAACCAATCTTTTCATTAACTTGGACTTGATTGATGCCTTCCAAGGTGTATTCAACAGGATCTTCAGCCGTAAGGATATTTACCTCCTTTGAATTAAGTTTATTTAAAATGGCATACAATGTGGTTGTTTTCCCACTGCCTGTAGGTCCGGTAACCAATATCATTCCATAGGGACGTTGGATTGCCCATAAAAATTTATCAAGTTCTCCTTTGCTCAATCCTAGTTTATCAATGCTTTTAACACCTGAGGACTTATCAAGCAAGCGCAGGACGGTCTTTTCCCCATAAAGGGTAGGCACAGTTGAGACACGGATATCTACATCCTTTTTGCATGCTTTTATCTCTATTCTACCATCCTGTGGACGCCTCTTTTCTGCGATATCTAGGCCAGCCATAATCTTAAGGCGGGCAGTAAGTGAGGGTTCTAGTCTAATTGGCATGTCCATAAAGTTTTGTAATGTACCATCTATACGGTAGCGTATTCTAACTTGGTCCCTGTAAGGTTCAAGATGGATGTCACTAACTTCCTTTTTTATAGCACTGACCAAGATATGATTAGCTAATTTAACTACGGGAGCTTCTTCTACTAGCTTCTCTAGGTCTAATTCTTCTTTCTCCTTTTTTCGAATTTCAATAGGGGTTCCTTCACGTAATTCTTCTAATATCTTTGGAGGAATAGGCGGACCATAATATTTATCAATGGTTTCCCTAATAGCCAGTTCTTCGGCCAAGACCAGTTCTATCCTATATCCGGTAATAAATTCTAAATCATTTAGTATGAAGATATTAAGTGGTTCTGAGGTAGCCAAAATCAATTTATTTTGTTCTTTTGAAATGGGAATTACCTGGTACCTTTCAGATACTTGCTGAGGGATAAGAGAAATGAGAGATTTATCTACATTTATTTGCCTGAGCTTTATAGAATCAAGGCCAAATTCTTTGGCCAAAAAGGAAACCAGTGTATCTTCATCGATATAACCTAACCGAATCAAGTTATACCCTAAGCGCCCACCCGATATCTTTTGCTCTTCTAAGGCTTTCTCTAGTTGTGCCGGTGTAATAATGTCCGCCTTTACAAGCCTTTCACCCAATCTTTGGTAAATTGGAAGTTGTTTCGTTTTAGGTGTTAGATACATTTTTGATAAATTATTTTTGTATTATGTATCACTGGCTATGCAGTAGTTTTATAAGTTTTTATACCCATAATATAGATTTCATTCCAAATTATGCAAATAGTAAGCCGTTTACCAAAGGCCTTTTGGCCTTTCTGTTGGGGAGACAAAGCCCCCCACTCCCACTAAACAAAGAAGCCAAAGGCGGTTCTCTTTATGCCTTTTGTACACAATTAGAAAAAAAGTTTTTTTGTCTCATCCTTTTGGGACTGTAAAGGATATAATCCCTTTAAGTTTGAGGGGCAATGCCCCTCAAACGCCCCAGACCTGAAGCCCAAAGAGTTTCTCTTTGAGGATTTATCCTCAAACCCCTGAAATAAAGAAGGCCCAAAGGCTATCACTCTGTGCCTCAGCGCAGAATAAAGAATACGTCTTTCTCCTTTTCCCCTGCGGCTTTGCCGCAGGAGTGGCGCTTTTAGCGCTCAAATTGGAATTCATTTATGCAATAATTATACCTCTATTTCTTTTTTTCTTACAGAAAACTTACATAAGCAATTAATTGAAAAAAAGAGCCCGCCTTGGCCTAAATGCAAGGCGGGCTCTTTCACTTCGTTTAATACTTCGGCAGCCTTGCTACCTTGCCTGTCTTCGCAGGTTTAGACCTAGGCTTTGCGTCCTGCTCTTTCGAGCAGTCTGCCTTTATCGGTATTAAATCCTTATTTAAATTAACCTTTTTGCTAAGAAAAGTCAACCCTAAAAGCAGGGCAGGACTTTGTCAAAGTAATTTTAGCGAAGGCGCTTCGGTAAAAAAAGAGAGATTCATAATGATGGAAATTAGAAAAAATACCAAAGCTTAAAAATGGCAAATGCCAAAGCCCAAATAGTTATTTATAGTAAAACCACTAATAACTACTAATAACGCCGTAGGCAAATAATAGCGAAGCGAATAAGGCCTTAGCAAATAACTATTTTTGGCATTGAAGCATTCTTGCCCCGTTAGATAGTAAAGAGGGTACGAATCACAACTTTCATGGAGTAGAGGGGTATTAGAAAGTAAATTAAAAAAATGTAAATGCTTTATCTAACGGGGTGAAAATTTCATTTGACATTTGGATTTTTTTAGGCTGTATTTAAACGTTTGTTCTTTTTTGTTAAATTACTCATGACCGGACTTTCAGGTAGTCTGGTATATGGTTGTGTTGGTTTTACTTGAAAATTTTGGAGAAAAATGATAAGAGGTTTATCTGGTGTTTAAAAATATAGAAACCCTTAGCATAGTCTTTGTCTTTTTGGCCGCTTCGGGGGTAGTGGCGTTATCTTATGTAAAATTTCAGACTTTTATAGGACTTGAAAGGGTTTTTTTAGGTTTTTTTGTATTAGCTTGTAAAGGCCTTATATCAACCGAACATACATTTATGATTAGTTCTCTAGGATATGTTCTTTTACTTTGGGGTTTTTTTAGAATTCATAAAAATTTCCGAAAATTAAAGGAAAGAAGCTACATAGATCCTGTTATACAAGTTTATAATCGCCTTTTTTTCGACGAACTGATTGCGCAACTTACAAATAAGGCTAGCAAAATAAGACATTCCTTTGCTTTTATCATGATAGATCTAGATAATCTTAAAAAAGTAAGTGATTTCTGCGGTTTTGAAGAAGGAGATAAAATCCTTTTTAAAATTGTTAACATCTTGCGTCAAAATATTGGGCAAAAAGACATCCTTTGCCGTTATGCTGATGATAGGTTTGTTATTTATGCACCTGAAATGGATGAAAAAGGGGTTCTAAATCTGGCCTCTCGTCTAGAACCAATAAAAATCACCCTTGGAAAATTCATTATAAGATTGAATATCGGCTATGCCATATTTCCAGACGATGGCAGAGAGATTAAAAAACTTGTTCCCATAGCAGATAAACGAATGTACCTTGACAAAAAAAGCAAGGCCTTTCTTTCACAATAATGATGATCAGTCCAGCTTATCCAGCTTCTTTACACTTTACATCCTAAATAAAAAATTTATAATTTTAACTCCCATGATCGAAGTTTCCCATGTAAGTAAGAGATTTGGTCCTAGGTTGGCATTGGAGGATGTTTCTTTTTTATGTAGAGAAAGGGGGTGACATTAGGGCAGGATGTGATTATAGATAAGATGAAGGCCATGATAGCCACAAGATGCAAGATACAGGATACAAGATACAAAATATAGATGACAAATTGCAAGTTTCTCAAAAGAAAATTCAACTGTTTAAATAAGAGGGCAAATAATGGAAAGTCATTATTTCCACGGCCCAAAAGGGGGAAAAGATGGCAAGGATCACAGTTGAGGATTGTTTAAAGCAAGTAGATAATAGGTTTGCCCTGGTTCATATGACAGTAAAAAGGGTATTGCAAGCGAGGGAGGGAAAGGAAATACTCATCGAAAACCCTAAAAATAAAGAGATTGTAGTAGCATTAAGGGAAATTGCCGCAAATAAAATAAGGATTAAAAAGGAGTCAGAAGATTAAAGTAAAGTCCTTATCTTGCTTAAAAAAACGAGATTTTTTAAATGCATCTGTGTTTGATAGAGAGCAGTATATAGCCTATGGAAAAATCTACCTAGAGGCAGGAAGTCTCAGTGATGCCATAGATTTTTTTGCAAAGGCCAAGGCGGAAGATGAACTTAGGGCCCTTTTACCTAGAGTAATAGAGGAGGGGGATGCCTTCCTTTTTCAAAAAATATATAATCTTTTAGGGGACTCTCCATCTAAAGAGCAGTGGGAGAGATTAGGGAAGGTTGCCTTAAAATTGGGAAAGTTACAGTTTGCTACAAAGGCCTTTGAAGAATCTGGCAATAAAGAAAAAATTAAAGCAGATAAATGAAAAGAGATTATTATGAAATCTTAGGTATACCAAGAGGTGCCAGCTCTGAAGAGATTAAAAGGGCCTATAGGCGTATAGCCTTTAAAAATCACCCTGATAGAAATCCAGGCGATAAAGAGGCAGAAGAACGATTTAAAGAAGCAGCAGAGGCCTACGAGGTCCTGCGTGATTCACAAAAAAGGGACATATATGACCACTATGGGCATGAGGGGCTTAGTAGTCAGGGTTTCACAGGGTTTGCTGGATTTGATGATATCTTTGGTACCTTTAGTGATATTTTTGATGAATTTTTTGGTTTTAGAACTAGGGCCCGGGAAGTGCCTCAAGCCGGGCCAGATTTAAGGTATGACCTAACAATTTCATTTGAGGAGGCAGCATTTGGCACAGAAAAGGAGATAAAGATAAAAAAGGCAGAAATCTGTGATTTTTGTGGGGGTAGCGCCCTGGAGCCCGGTTATGAGCCTGAGATCTGCTCTGCCTGTGAAGGCAGAGGCCAGGTTTACCATACACACGGCTTTTTTCGTATAGGGACTCCATGTCCTCATTGTCAAGGAAAAGGGGTTATTGTTACCCACCCTTGTCCTAAGTGTGGTGGAAGTGGTCGTAGAAGGGTTGAAAAGGGCGTTAAGATACGTATTCCAGGAGGTGTAGATACAGGGACCAGGCTCCGTATCCAAATGGAGGGCGAGGCAGGCCTATATGGTGGCCCCCCTGGAGACTTATATATTGTTATTCATGTAAAACCCCATTCATTCTTTACTCGCAAAGGGGATAGTGTAATTTGTGAAGTTCCCATTTCCTTTGTTCAGGCGGCCTTTGGTGATACCATAAAGGTGCCTACCCTTAAAGGGATAGAAAAATTAAAGATTCCTCCTGGTACCCAATCAGGTAAGATATTCCGTTTACAAGACAAAGGCATTCCTAGGATAGGGAGGTATGGTTGTGGGGATCAAATTATCCGCATCATAGTAGATACTCCTACCAATCTAACCAAACGGCAAGAAGAGCTTTTAAGGGAGTTTGCAGAGATTGAGGAAGAAAAAAGAGCTTCTCCCTACGCCCGTTTTTGGGAAAAGATAAAGGAGTGCTTTAGATGAAACTTACTCATATTGATGAAAAGGGTAAGGCAAGGATGGTAGATGTTAGTGAGAAGGCAGAAACCTTAAGGGAAGCCATTGCCCGTGCTAAGGTTTTAATGAAGACAGAGACGTTTAGATTGATTTTAGAAGGCAAGGTAAAGAAGGGGGATGTATTTAGTGTAGCAAAGATTGCAGGGATAATGGCAGCAAAAAGGACTGGTGAGCTTATACCCATGTGCCACCCCTTAAACATTACCCATATAGAAGTAAATTTTTATCCAAGACAGGATGAAAAGACCATTGAAATAGAGGCAAAGGTCAGGACTTTAGGAAAAACTGGGGTAGAGATGGAGGCACTGACTGCCGTATCCGTAGCGGCATTAACTATCTATGATATGTGTAAGGCAGTGGATAGAGGCATGCAGATTCAGGATATACATTTAGTAAAAAAGACAGGCGGAAAGAGCGATTATCAACACGTTAAATAGTCAATTCGTCAATTCCTTAAATAGTCAATTCGTCAAATGATTTCCTTGACTTAACTACTGGGCGATTCAATGATTTTTTGATTCATCTTGAGATTATCTAGAAACTATGCTAGAGTTTTGAGATCGAAAAAGACAGATAGAAGCAGATAGCAGCTAAATCCTGGGTACGGGCTGTGAATCATCACGGTGAGTTTGGACGGTAGTTATTTATGGTTTGCAAAGAACCCAGCCAGCTTAAAGAAATATTGAATTTATGATGTGAGAGAAATTTCACTGCTCGTCTTTCAAAGTTATTCGCTCGTATTATGAATGGATAAGCAAGGAGAAAGAGCAATGAAGCTTTTAGAAAAAAGCAACTCAGACAGAGCAGAAAAACTTATTTTAAATGAGATTAAGAAGGTTGTAGAGGAGCTTGTCCCTGATAGTAGAATCGTCCTTTTTGGCTCGAGGGCGCGAGGGGAGGCAACCTCTGAATCGGATTGGGATATTCTCATTTTGACAGATAATGTTACTCCTGAATTTAAAAAAAAGATACGGGCAGCCCTTTATGAAATAGAACTTGAAGAAGGTATCATTATAAATTCCCTTATCTTGACAATAAATGAATGGGAACAGGGGCGCTTTTATGACCACCCTATCCATGAACGTGTTGAATCAGAAGGGGTTGTTATCAGGTGAGAAAAGAACTTATTCAGTATCGCTTACAGAAAGCGAGGGAAACTCT
>LJNA01000024.1 GCA_001304365.1 Syntrophobacter sp. DG_60
CTGCCTATGGACTTCCTATCCTCTTTCCACAAATGACTGAATTAAGTGGCAAGCTGGCCCTTTCCCATAATTATACAGATGCCATAAAGGCTGTGGGTGGACCAGTAGGTGTTTTTTCTAAGGCTTATGCTGAAGCTATTCATAGAACACTAGCATTTCCAAAGGAATTTATGATGATTTTAGCTGCCTTGTGGGTATCTGAATTTGCTATGACTACCTTAGATACTACTAATCGTTTAGCCAGATATACTTTAATAGAGATTTTTGAACCATTAAAAGACAAATTACCTAGATTTTCCCAATTTATTACAAATCGATGGGTTGCTTCAGCTATTCCGGCAACACTTGGTATTTTGTTAGCCCTTACAGGTGCTTGGAGTGTGCTTTGGCCTGCTTTTGGTGGTGCTAATCAGATGCTTGCTGCTATTGCATTATTTACGGCTGCGGGTTTCCTTATACGTGTACAAAAACAAAGAGGTCTAAATGCATTAATCCCAGCCTTCTTTTTGTGGATTACTGTATCTTCGGCTATGATTTGGTATATATTTATAGCTGTACCAAGTCTTATGAAAACTAGCCCGATACAAGCTTATATAATTGGTACTATAATGATTATTATGTTAATCTTAAATATGTTACTCATTTATGATTTTTTCAAATCAGAGAGAGATGTGGTTAAATAGTTTTTGGAAGGCTCTTTGCTTGCGAATAAAGTGGCTAGGTGAGGGGTTTAAAAGGCAAAGCACAGAGGTGCTGGAAAGGGAGTTAGAAGAAATGGAAAATGGATTCGCCCTGTTAACTTTTGGCGCACTTGTAGGATTGCCAACACTCCCTACCTATATGGGTTTACGTTTACTTCCTTATTTAGAAAGGGAAATTTTGGTGATGTTTATAAAGTCAGAGAGGCTGGACGATAAGCTGGCAGAATGGGCTGATTTAGCAGATTTATGAAAAATATCTTCTTTTTCTTAGGCAAGGGAGGTGTGGGGAAGACCACACTTTCTGCCAGCCTAGCCTATTATCTGTCTAAACATAATAAGAAGACCTATTGGGCCTCCATTGATCCTGCACATAATATCTGTGATGTTATTGGTTGTCCAGCCTTTTTAGGGGCTAAGGAAATAGAACGCGATCTTTTGGCAGAAGAGGTAGATGTAGAGCGTTATTTGAAGCAATTCCTTAAAGAAACTACTGCTCAAATGAAAAGGGTCTATAGCTATTTTCAAATTATAAATTTGGATGATATGTTTGAAGTAATAAAAAATGCGCCAGGTATGGAAGAATCAGCTATGATGCATGCACTAAAAGATATTATTAGCAGACATAGAGATATGGATCATCTGATTATAGATACACCCCCTACAGGCCTTATGCTTAAAATTTTTACTCTTCCTTTTATCACAAACATCTGGCTAGAAAGAATTAAGATGTGGCGGCATAAAATCTTAGATAAGAGGGCTACCATTGTTGCCATTAGGGGCAAAGATTACCTTGGAAAAGGTATAGTTACAGATGCCTCTAAAGACAAGGTTCTTAATGAAATCAGTGTCCAAAAAGCTGCAGTAGATTTCTTGATTAAAATTTTTACAGATACACAAAGATCGTGTTTCATCTTAGTGCTTAACCCAGATAGGCTATCTCTAATGGAGGGCATGCATATAAAAAAGGCACTTTCAGCTATGAATATTCATATTGGCTTGATATTGGTGAATAAATTTGGCCTAACACCATTAGCATCCACAGAGGAGTTTTATGATATGCCTATGAAAAAGGTCCCATTTTTAAAGGTATTGGACAAAGAAAGGCTTTACCAATTGGCAGACAGTTGGGCTGAAGATATTATCAAAGATTAACATTTTGCCTTTGGGTAGGAACCTAACAATTTAAAATAGGCACATTGATGCTTAAGATCCTCTAGGGCAGTCTTTACCCGTTCATCTGTATAATGTCCATCTAGGTCAACAAAAAACAAATAATGCCAAGGGAGATTCTTCATGGGGCGTGATTCCAATTTTGTTAAATTTATCTGCCTTTCTGCAAAGGGCTTAAGGGCTTGATAAAGGGCCCCTGGTACATCTGGTGTAGAAAACAGAATAGAAGTCTTATCTGCCCCTGTGCTGGGGGGGAGCTGTTGCCCTATGACCCAAAATCTAGTGGTATTATTGGCAAAATCTTCTATATATTGGTCAACGAACTTCAATTTATAATGCTCAATAGCCAGTTCGGTAGTTATAGCTGCAGCGTTTTTTTCTTTTTGGGCCTTCATTGCGGCTTCAGCACTACTTCTTACCTCATAAATAGGAATCTGAGGAAAATTAGACTTGAGAAAGTTTCGGCATTGGGCCTCGGCTTGGGGATGGGCATATATCCTTTCAATTTTCTCCTTTTCTCCTGTAGCCGAGGCCAAGAAGTGGCTAATACGTATGTAGACTTCACTGCATACCTTTAATTCTGATTGAAAGAACATATCTAAAGTATAAGCTACAATACCCTCTACAGAATTTTCTACGGGCACTACACCATAATTACACCTACCCTTGTCTACCTCCAAAAATACATCCTTAATTGTGGGGGCATGAGAAAAGTGAGCCGTTTTCCCAAATTGCTTTACAGCAGCCATATGACTAAATGTGGCCTCAGGACCTAGGAATGTAACACTAGCAGGCTGCTGCAACTGGCGGGTGGCGGCAATGATTTCATGATAGATATTAAATAAGGTTTGATGAGGAAATGGGCCTTGATTAAGCTCTACTAAGCGATCAAATATCTCTTTTTCTCTTTGTGGATCCCAGAAATAAAGTGCGTCCTTTGATTTGATATCACCTATTTTCATAGCTATTTGAGCCCTTTTATTTAACAATTTCAGGATATCTTCATCTATTTTATCAATCTGTTTACGAAGTCTTTCTATGTTTTTCTTCTCCATTTTTGCCCCCCAAGTAACTTTTATTGTAAGTTAATAAGAAGATGTTGACAAGTCTTGATTCCTGGATTATAAGAGTTTACTCTTTAAAAATCATGGGCACATTTATGTTGAGAAAGGAAGACGTAAAGCGACAGTGGTATGTGGTAAATGCCAAAGATAAGATATTAGGAAGGTTGGCCAGTCAGGTGGCTATAAGGTTAATGGGAAAGCACAAACCCGCTTATACGCCCCATGTAGACACAGGGGATTATATAATAATTATCAATGCAGATAAAATAAAATTGACTGGTAATAAATGGGATAAAAAGAGATATTATTGGCATTCTGGTTATATAGGGGGTTTAAAAAGCTTGACTTATGACAAACTCCTTGAGCGTCATCCTGAACTTTTGTTAAAACTGGCAGTAAAAAGGATGTTGCCCAAAAATAGATTGGGCAGGCAGATGCTTAAAAAAATGAAGGTCTATGCGGGGGCTAATCATCCCCATAAGGCGCAAAGACCTATTGAATTAGATATATAGGTGAGATTATGGAAACATTTTATGCCACTGGGAAGAGAAAGACCTCTATAGCAAGGGTATGGCTTAGACCAGGTAATGGAGACATTGTGGTAAATAAAAAGCCCCTTGAACAGTATTTTGAGAGAGAAATTGCCTCAATGATTTTACGTCAACCTTTTGAATCAACCCAGATAACTGATAAATTTGATGTCTGGGCATTTGTAAAAGGCGGGGGGAAATCTGGGCAGGCTGAGGCCATTAGGCATGCTATTGCTAAAGCATTGGCAAACTACAATTCGGAGTTAAAACCCGTCCTGAAAAAAGCTGGATTTATCAAGCGGGATGCCCGTATAAAGGAACGTAAAAAATATGGACAAAAGGGAGCTAGGGCCCGATTTCAGTTTTCTAAGCGTTAGAGTTGAATAAAGACTGCATCAAAGTAGCCATTCTCGGAGCAACTGGTTATACAGGTCTTGAACTACTTCGTGTTTTATCAAATCATCCAAATGCCCAAATTACAGTAGCCACTTCCCAAAGATATGCAGGAAAAAAGTTAGTTGATCTATTCCCCTTTTTTAAAAATGAGCTTGCTCTTACTCCTTTAGATTATGATCTCATTGCCAATAATGCAGATATAATATTTACTGCCCTCCCTCAACAAGTCTCAATGGAAATCATCCCTGAATTGTTGAGGCATAAAAAAAGGATTATTGATTTAAGTGCCGATTTTAGATTGAAAAGGCCTGAGGTATATGAGGCCTGGTATGGCCCCCATAAGGCAAAAGAATTAATTGATGAAGCAGTTTATGGATTGCCAGAAATATATAGAGAACATATAAAAAATGCATATTTAGTAGCTAACCCTGGCTGCTATCCTACAGGGGTCATCCTGGCCCTGGCCCCACTACTAAAGTATATAAGAGAGGATTCTATTGTTGTGGATGCAAAGTCAGGGGTAAGTGGGGCAGGTAGAGGCCTTAAGCTAAGTAGCCTATTCTGTGAAGTAAATGAGGGAATGCAGGCCTATAAGGTAGCTGCCCATCGCCATATACCTGAAATGGAGCAAGAACTGAGCAAATTAGCAGGAAAAGATATCCGCATTACCTTTGTACCCCATCTAATACCCATCTCTCGTGGTATGTTTGTTACTGCCTATGCACCATTAAAAGGTAAATTAGACAGTAAACAGGCTTATCAAATCATGAGTGAATACTATCAGGGAGAAAGCTTTGTTAAGGTGCTTTTACCACCCCAAATCCCACAGACTTTGCATGTAAGGGGCACAAATGAGTGCCATCTGGGGGTAAAAGTAGATGAGCGAACTAATCATATTATTGCCATGGCTGCTATAGATAACCTGGGGAAGGGGGCATCTACCCAAGCAATCCAAAGTATGAACCTTATGGCAAGGCTTCCTGAAGCAACGGGTTTAGAACACCTACCTTTATTCTTATAATAAATATTTTTTCTAACAAAATATCTCGATAAGCTTGTTTATTGCATGATTTGTCATTATACTGTTTTTAATGACTAAGGCATTTTTTGTTTTGATGGCCTATTTTTTAGGGGCTGTGCCTATAGGTCTATTGATTGCCCGAAGGTGTGGACACCCAGATATAAGAAAAGAGGGTAGTGGTAACATCGGTGCTACCAATGTAGCCAGGGTAGTGGGGAAAAAGGCTGGAATCACTACCTTGATAGGAGATATTTTAAAAGGAGCCTTACCTGTATTAGGGGCTATGTGGTTAATGGGTACAAATACCTTGGAAAAACAATTCTGGACAGCACTGGTAGGATTAGCTAGCTTCTTGGGCCACATATTCCCTATTTATTTGAAATTTAGGGGTGGAAAGGGAATAGCTACAGCTACTGGTGTATTTTTTGTTCTCTGCCCTTTGGCTGTGCTTTTTAATTTATTTATCTTTCTATTTGTAGTATGGCGGTTTAGATATGTTTCTTTGGGTTCACTTTCGGCCGCTGCTGCCATGCCCCTTTTGCTTTTCATCCTTTCTGATAAAAAGATTTATGCCATACTTTCTATATTCATAGCCATTATCATCTTTCATAGACACCAGGACAACATTAGACGCTTACTGGTGGGTGAAGAAAATAGGTTATGAAGAAGGAAAGGATTGTGATTATTACAGGCCCTACTGGCGTAGGTAAAACACGTCTTTCTTTAAGACTGGCCCAGATATTTAATGCTGAGATTATAAGTGCTGATTCTATGCAAATTTATCGTTACATGAACATTGGAGCAGCTAAACCCACACCAGAAGAGCAGGCACTAGTACCCCATCATTTGATTGATATACGCAATCCAGATGAAGATTATAGTGCAGCAGAATTTAAGAAAGATGCAGATAAATCTATTAAAGAGGTCATAGGTGAGGAAAGGTCTGTATTTGTAGTAGGCGGGACTATGCTCTATCTGCGTGTACTTACAAAAGGTCTTTTTGAAGCCCCAAAAGTAGACTACGCATTAAGAGAAAGATTTAAGGCACTTTGTAAAGAAAGAGGAAATACTTGGTTGCATCAAAGATTAAAAGATATAGATCCAAAGGCGGCTAGGCGTATCCATCCAAAAGATACCTTCCGTATAATACGTGCGTTAGAGGTATTTGAACTTACGGGTAAACCCATTTCTCGGCATCAGGAGCAACATAGATTTAAGGCCTCTTTTTATGATTATCTTAAGATTTGTTTGAATATGCCCCGTAGTCTGCTTTATGAAAGAATAAACCACAGGGTAGAAAAGATGTTTTCCCAGGGCTTAATAGATGAAGTAGAAGAACTTTTAAAAATGGGATATAAGCCAAATCTTAAATCCATGAAGTCTATAGGTTACAGACATGTGGTTGAGTATTTACAAGGCAAGTTTGGCTTAGAAAATACAAAAGAAAAAATAAAACAGGCAACAAGGCATTATGCAAAACGGCAATTGACTTGGTTTCGTTATAAACCAGAAGTAAATTGGTATAATCTTTCTGAGGAGAAAAAGATTATTGAAGATATTAAACACTTTTATCAAGATTAATCTTATATTTATCCTTTTTTGGATAAATTTAGGATTTTGCCAGCAGGTTTTGTGGAATAGTGAAACTTACTCTACAGGGCAGGTCATAGTGGCCGAGGGAAAGGCCCCTATAGTAAAAGGGAATATAAGGAGTGCCTATGAGCAGGCCTTAAATAAGGCCATGGAGGATGCCATCACCAAGGCCTTATGTTTAGTGTTACCCAAACCCAATAAATTAATAAAAAACACCCAAGATTTCATTATAAGTTATAGTATTCTGCAACAAAATTACACGGATTATTGTTATCTCCAAATCGAGGTCAAAATAGATTGGGAAAGGCTAGCTAGGGCATTAAATACAAAAGGCATACTTTCCACAGGGGGTGGAGAAAAGGTGCTTTTGTTCTTAAAACTACCCTCAGCGGACATCGATTTTCAACCTCAAATATTGCCTATTTGGGAGCGCTTTTTTCTTATTTTTGGTTTAAGGCCTGTCAGTGTCCAAATAAGGGAAGACGAATTGTTGGATTACGCCTTTAAGTCAGGTATCCCACTGGTCTTTGCCTTTTCTTTAAAAATTAATCCTGTTCCAAAAGGATGGCAACTAATGGCAAAGGGAAGGTTGATAGAGACAACTCATCAAAAAATCATTGCTATGGCTATAGAAAAAAGCAGTATAATGGCTCAGGAGACAGGGACCATTGAGGCCTTGGTCAAATCAGGTCAGAATTTAGCTAGCGGTTTGACATTAAAGCTAGCGACCCACCTACACCTTTGGCTTAAGAAACAAAAACAAAATATACATAAAGTAAGTTTGAGGGTCTCTGATATCCATACCTATTCAGAGGTATTTATCTTCCTTAAAACCTTTAGAGAGATTAGGGGTATGAAGTATCTCTGTCTGAGGGAAATTTCTGCAAAGGAAGTGGCCTATGAAGGCTATTACTCCAATCCTATTCCCTATTTGCTAAATGAACTTACAGCTTATGGATTTTCAATAGATAGGGTAAAAGGTGGGAGGATCTTTCTTCATAAATAGTATGTCTTTACCAAATCTACTTACATTATTACGTTTTTTGCTTACCCCCGTTTTGGTTATCTCACTTTTGAATAAGCATTTTTCTGCAGCTACACTAATAGTATTTATTGCAGGGTTATCGGATGTATTCGATGGTTTTTTGGCTAGAAGATTAAATCAATGCACTGCTTTAGGCAGTTGTCTTGACCCTATTGCTGATAAGATTCTTGTCTCTGCTTCTTTTATACTTTTGGCCTGGTTAAAGTTTATCCCTAACTGGTTAGCAGTGGTGGTGATCAGCCGTGATGCCCTTATTTTGCTTGGTTCATTGCTTTTGTTTTTATTCAACATACATTTTGAGGTTAAACCCTCCCTTTTAGGGAAGATTACTACTGCCTTTCAAATAATCACTATTTTGGCAACACTTTTGGCCTCGCTCTCATACCTTCATATTCCCCTCACCCCCTTGTTTTGGTTTACTATGGGGTTGACTGTTGCTTCTGGCACTCAATATCTTTATAAAGGGTATAAATTATGCAAGGTTTAACCCAAATTATAATAATTTGGTTTTACATTAAAATATGAATTTTATCCTTGTTTCAAAACTGGATTCAATTTGGGCAAAACGGGGTCTGGGGCGAAACCCCAGTGTAAACGGTGTTGTTATTGAATAATGTAGGTTGACCATATGCATACAGCCATTCAAGCCATTACCCAGGTGATAAAAGGAAAAAGAGAAGTCATTAAGTTAGCCCTAGCCTGCCTTTTGGCAAAAGGCCACTTGCTTTTGGAGGATTTACCAGGCACAGGCAAGACTACATTGGCCATAACCCTAGCCAGGGTACTAGGCTGTTCATTTGCCCGTATCCAATTTACTAGTGACCTGTTGCCAGCAGATATCTTGGGCTGTCTAGTCTATCATCCAAAAGAAGGGGCATTTGCCTTCCGACCTGGTCCTATCTTTCACCACATTATTTTGGCCGATGAAATCAATCGTGCTACCCCTAAGGCCCAAAGTGCCTTATTAGAGGCTATGGGAGAAGGGCAGGTAAGCATTGAGGGGGTGGTAAAACTTCTACCACAACCCTTTTTTGTCATCGCCACACAGAACCCAAGAGAGCTTTATGGTACATTCCCCTTACCTGAATCACAATTAGACCGTTTTTTAATGCGCTTAGATATTGGATATCCAGACCATGTGTCTGAAAAAGATATTTTACGTCATGGCCATTATCGCGAAGAGGCGTCAAAATTGCCTGCATCATTTAATGCAGAAACGGTTTTAGCCCTTCAATCAAAAATTTCAGCAGTTCATACCCATGAAGACTTATTGGAATATATCTTAAATTTAATAAGTTTCACCAGGGATTGGGAAATGCTTCGCTATGGTTTTTCCACAAGGGGGGCTGAGGCATTAGTAAATTCTTCAAAGGCATGGGCCTTTTTAGAAGGGAGAGACTATGTAATTCCAGAAGATATCCAAACAGTATTTTTACCCATTGCCTTCCATCGTTTGATCCCACAACAAGAGCTAGATCCAAAGGCTAAGGGCCTACTTTTAAAAAGTATTTTGGAAAAGGTGCCTTTACCTGAATGAGAAGATTTAGGGTTAAAATTGTCCGTCAAGGTATAATTTTTATTCTCCTTACCTTAATTTTAGGGGCCGGTGCTGTAAATACCGGCAATAATTTACTCTATCTAATTACTTCACTTATGCTGGCCTTAATGGGGCTCTCTGGAATGGCGTCCTTGTTAAACCTACTGGGTTTATCTTTAAGTATCTCTCCTCCACCTGAAATCTATGCTAGACAAAAGACCTTGTTTTCCTTATGTGTAAAAAATAAAAAAATTCTCCCCTCATTTTTATTACAATTTTCCTATGGAAAGGGAGAGACATATTTGGGCTATATACCTGCCAAGAAACAATTAACAGTACCTGCCTGGTTTATATTCTCTAAGCGTGGATGGCAAAAAATTGGTGAGATAAAAGTAAGTTCTAAGTTTCCTGTAGGTTTTTTTGAAAGGGGGTTTATTATAAGAGAAGAAAAACGGTTTTTGGTCTACCCTCAACCCATTCCTTGTAAGCAGCCATTGACCCAAGGAAACGCGGCCTTCCAAAGGGATGGAAAAAATATTTTGGAAAAAGAAGGTGACCTAAGGCAATTACGTAAATTTTATCCAGGGGATACCCTAAGGGATGTACACTGGCCTGCTACAGCCCGTTATGGAAGGTTCATCGTTAAAGAGTATGCAATAGAGAGACCGAAGGCGCTGATCTTGACCATTGATAAAAAACAGGATTTAGAGACAAGCTTGGGAAGGCTGACCTATTTAACCTCTAGATTGATAGCGCAAAACTATCCTTTAGGGCTGCGTTTACCAAATCTATTTATACCACCTGCCCAAGGGGTATTACAGAAAAGAAAATTGCTAGAGACATTGGCAATCTATGAGCCTTAGTAGAATTTTACGATTATGTCTCTATAGTAGTTTCCTTCTGGCCATCTATAGTGTGCGTTTCTTTATCTCCCCTCTATGGTTTCTGGCTATTTCTTTTTTCCTCATCTATAGCCTTTTGATACAATATAAGTTACTTCCTGCCTTACCTAGCTTCTTTTTAAATACCTTATGCATCTTAGGCATCATGATGTGCCTATTGTTTTTTTCTTATTCAGAGGCAATTTCAATTTTTATTTATCCACTTTTGATCTTAGGAACAGTAAAGTTTCTTGGAGACATTCGGTCTAGGGATATGTGGCAGATTTATCTTATCTGCTTTTTTATCTTATGTGGGGCAGCTACTTGTAATTTTGACTTAGAATTTGGCATTATTCTTGTTATTTTTACCATAATCAGTACAGTAGGCCTTGTGTGTTTGAATGCAGAAAAAGAGCCATATCATCTTAGCCCTTTAGAAGAAAAAAATATTTTATGTTTTTCATTTATTTGGTCAGTAAGCATTGTGGCATTTGCCATCATGTTCTTTATATTCTTGCCTAGAAGCCCTTTTTCCTTTTTTTCTGGGCTTTCATTTACCTCTTCTGCAAAAACAGGTTTTACTGAGGAAATCAACCTAGAAAAGGTAAAAAGCATATTGGAAAGCAGTGATGCGGCTTTTAGGGTAGTAGTAGAGACGCCTTTTACTTTTAGGTCCTATTGGAGGGGCATTGTATATGAAACATATAGACAAGGTATATGGTCTATTTCTAGTTTACCTAAAGAAAAGACTGTTAATACATTTTCTTTAAAGACATTGGGAAAGATAAAACAGGTATTTTATTTAGAACCATATGATGGTAATAGCTTATTCACTTTGGAATATCCATGTAAATTGACTATAAAGGCCAATCGCCATCAACTTATTAGGGTGTGGGAAAATTTGACCTTTTCTTTAACCGATACTGTAGGTAGGCGGATAAGATATGAAGTTTATTCTAATCCCATTTCATATTTACCTAAAGAATATTTAGCTGATAAGGATGTTTACTTACAGGTTCCACAAAATATTAAGCAAAAACTGTCTAAGTTAGCTAAGTCATTGATTGAAAATAAGCCACATGATAATTTAGAATCAGCTAAAATTATAAACCATTATCTGTACGGCAAAACCTTTCAATATTCCTTGCAAACCCCAAAAAGAGATACATTAGATCCTATTATACAATTTCTCTTTCATACCCATAAAGGTTGGTGTGAACACTTTTCCTCTGCCTTTGTGTTACTTTTACGAAGCATAGATATCCCAGCAAGGATAGTAGGAGGATATGTAGGAGGGCAGTGGAATGCATTGGGTCATTATTACTTGGTAAGACAAAGCGATGCCCACACTTGGGCTGAAGTATGGCAAAATGGTAAGGGATGGGTAAGATTTGACCCTACACCTGTTTCCCACAAATCATATAGTCAATTTTTTCTAATCAAATTTATGGACTATCTCCGCCTGCGCTGGTATGCATATATTATCAATTATGATTTTGCCCTTCAGCATAGGATCATTAGGCATCTTACCCGATGTGCCTTTCACCCAAAATGGACCATTGAGTTACCCAAAACAGATCTCAAGGTCTCCTTTAAAGGAATTATCATAGCAATTGGCTTTTGCCTTTCTCTCTTTTTCATCTACAGATACTATGCCCCCTTAAATTACTATCAAAGGCTTAAACGCATTTTAGTCGCCCATGGCTTCAAGGTAAAGCCATACCAAACAGGAACGAAACTAGCAAGAATGGTCTCTGAAAAACAGCCAAAGCGGGGTCAATTAATAATAGAATTTATAAAGACTTGGTATGAAATAAGGTATGGTGGAGTGCCTATAGATAGGGAAAAGAAACAATATTTAGGGCAAATTTTAAGGCAAATCAAGAGACAAGGGTAGCCTTTATGCCATCTATAACAAGCTGGACAGATATAGCAGCTAAAACCAGTCCCATTAAACGCCTAAATATATTTAGACCTGTAGGCCCTAAAAAGTTGCTAACTCTAGCAGCCTGAAACAGGATTAAATAGGCCAGGAGAGCTGTTATAAGAATGGAGGCAATAATTATCCACAGATTACTTCCTGATAGCACAATCACTGTAGTAATAGCCCCTGGGCCTGCTAACATAGGTATGCCTAAGGGCACTACCCCTATTTCTTCTTGTTCATGGCTATAGACCTCTTCTTCTGGAGTAGTTTTTAAACGTGTGCGTTGTACTTGCAGCATTTGGATGGCTACCATAAAGATAATAATACCCCCTGCAATCCTAAAGGCATGGATGGTGATGCCAAATAATTGCAAAATATGATTTCCAAATATAGCAAAGATAATCAAAACCAATATGGTAGTTATCACCGCTAGGCGAATAGTGCGTTTTCGTCTTTCTAGGGAGTAACCCGAGGTCAAGCCGATAAAATGAGGCACCAGTCCTAAAGGATCAACAATAATAAAGATAGAGATAAATGCCTTTAATGCAAATTTTAACTCCATCAACAAATTTTACTGTTTTAGACCCATCTTGACAAGCATACTTTAACCTGTTAATTTTTAAAAAAGGGCGGATAGCTCAGTGGGAGAGCGTTGGCCTTACAAGCCAAAGGTCACAGGTTCAAGCCCTGTTCCGCCCACCACGGGGCCGTAGTTCAGACGGTGTAGAACGCTGGCCTGTCACGTCAGAGGTCGCGGGTTCAAGTCCCGTCGGCCCCGCCATTTTAAAATAGTCAATTTGTCATATCCTTACTAACCTTTTTAGCAGTTTACTTTAAAATCTCCGTAAAGTGCATTTTTCATTTTTTGATTTTTAAACTCTATCTGAAATTTTTCTAGGTAGGTAAGAAATGGCGGAGAGAGTGGGATTCGAACCCACGGTAGGTTTTACCCTACGCTCGCTTAGCAGGCGAGCGCCTTCGTCCACTCGGCCATCTCTCCAAATGGCGGAGGGAGCAGGATTCGAACCTGCGGGGTCATTTGACCCAGCGGTTTTCAAGACCGCCGCCTTAAACCACTCGGCCACCCCTCCTTAATAATTAACTAACATGCCTTGCCTAAGGAGTCAAGTTGTATTGACATACATAAATTTATAATTTAATATTTAATTTAGCGCGGGGTAGAGCAGTTTGGTAGCTCGTCGGGCTCATAACCCGGAGGTCGCTGGTTCAAATCCAGCCCCCGCTACCAGAAAAGCTAATAAAATAGGCCAGCTAGGAGGCATTCCGGCTGGCTTTTTTTGTTCAGCCAGGATTTAGTGTAAAAATAGTGTAAAATCTTTTGGGGTTAACTTACCAGTCGATGAGGTTAGTAACTATGAACACCAGAAAATGTTATTTTTAGAAGACTGTTAGAAGGATACATCCAAGCAAGTCCGTAAGCCCTAAAAAGCATCTCCAAAGCTTCATATTGCCAAAATTAGAAGG
>LJNA01000025.1 GCA_001304365.1 Syntrophobacter sp. DG_60
GTGCCCTTTGATAATTAAAAAATCTCTTTAAATTTCCTTGGAATATCATGGCATAGATATAATCCTTTTGACAGATTCTTTTAAAAATAGCAGTACGTATATTTTTATGTTTAAACAGTCTCTTTTGTTTTGATACCCTTTTAGGGTGGTTGACTAGAACAAGGGGCATACCTGTAAGCTGGTAGATCCTTTCCAAGTGCTGGGGTAGGCCACGATTTCCTCTATACAGGAGGGGCAATAATTCTAAAAACACAGAATCCCTTTTAGGGAACAAATAGGTTACAAACTCGGCCAGGGAAAAGGTTTTCGCCTCATCTTTGCAAGTAATATCTAAAAGGATAGGCACATTTTTATCCCAAATGTCTGACGCCAATCTAAAGGCATCTTTTTTCTTTGTAAAATCAAGGTCCTTTTGGGAAAAACTACTGCCAATAGATATGCCAGCTACCCATGGTGTTACATAATCCCAAATTTTCTTAAAATTCACTTCATCTAACTGCCCATTTTTCTTGATAGGGATTAATATGGGGCAAATCAAACCTTTTAGCAAAGGTACTATCCCTCCAAATATCCATTTAAAAGGTCATGTAAAAAGATGGCGCCACAAAAACGCTGCTTTTCGTCTATTACAGCCAACTCATTTCTACCCGTACGCCTTATCATCTTTAATATATCTATAACAGACTGGTCTAATCCGATTGAGGGCGCTTTGGTCATAATGGTTTCTACCTTTGTCTTAGACCATTTACTAGGAGGCATCAAAAACAATCTCCTCTTTTCTACATCTGTAATGACACCTGAGGGTTTCCTATATCGATTTAGTACCCATAGACTGTGAGCCCTAGCCAATTTGCCCAGAATATCCTTAACATACTGTTCTTTTTTTATGGTTATTAAATCTTCTGCAGGCACCATTAAGTCCTTTGCTCTAGCAGAAACCCGTTTTCCCAAACTCCCTCCAGGATGATAGTGCTTAAACTCTTGGGGGCTAAATCGTCTTTTTTCTAATAAGGCTACTGATAAGGCATCCCCCATAGCTAAGGCAGCAGTAGTGCTAGCTGTTGGGACCAGACCTAAGGGACATGCCTCCCTTTTTACCCCTGTATCAATTATTGCCTCACTATGCCTGGCCAAAATAGAATTTGGATTGCCTGTAAAGGCAATAATAGGGACGTCTAATCTTTTAAAACTTGGGATCAGAGCAGTTATTTCCTCAGTCTCACCGCTATTAGAGATTACTAATACCACATCTTCCTTTGTTACCATACCTAAATCCCCATGCATGGCTTCTGCTGGGTGTAGAAATAGGGCAGGCGTGCCCGTACTATTAAGAGTAGCTGCGATCTTTCTGCCAATAATACCTGATTTACCAATTCCGGTAACAATTACCCTCCCCTTTGCTTGGGATATGAGCGCTACTGCCTGATGGAAATGGGACCCCAGTTTGTCCATCAAGGCTAAGACTCCCTCTGCTTCAATCTGTAGTACCTCCTTGGCCAATCTTATGATTTTTCTAGAATTCATTTTTCAAGCCAACCTTTAGAAAAGGGCTTTTCTGGCACTAAGGGGTAATCTCCGGTAAAACAAGCTAGGCAAAATCTGTGAGAGTCAATGCCAGTGGCCAAAAGTCCATCTAAACTTAGGTAATGCAAGCTATCCAATCCTAAAAATTGTCTGATCTCTTCTATACTCTTAGAAGTAGCGATTAGTTCCCCGGGGGAGGGAAAATCAATTCCATAAACGCACGGAAAACGGTGCGGTGGACAGCTTACCAAAAAATGAATTTCCTTTACTCCAATCTCCCGTAAAGTCTTAATACGTGCACGGGAGGTTGTCCCTCGAACAATGGAATCCTCTAATATTATAAGCCGCTTCCCTTTAAATAAGGCCTTAACAGGATTTAGTTTTATCCGTGCAGAAAGCCCTCTCATGCTGGAAGATGGTTGAATAAATGTTCTTCCCACATAATGATTTCTAATTATGCCCATTTCAAAAGGTATTTTTGTGGTTTGAGCATATCCTAAGGCAACATAATTGCCCGAGTCAGGCAGCGGCATCACAAAATCACCCTCTATACAGGCCTCTTTAGCCAGTTGATGCCCTTGGGCCTTTCTAAATAGATATACATCTTTACCAAATATGTAACTATCTGGACGAGCAAAGTAGATGAGCTCGAAGACGCAATGAGCGTACTGATTTGTAGGCATTTTAATAGATTTTAGGCCATGCCTGTTGATAAATAAAATCTCTCCTGGCTCTATGTCCCTTATATACTCTGCTTCTACCAAATCCAAAGCACATGTTTCAGAGGCTATAAAGAAACTGTCCCCTTTTCTACCCAGACAAAGGGGGCGGAAACCAAATGGGTCACGGGCAGCCATTAAGACACCTTCTGTCATTAATACTAAAGAGTATGCCCCCTTTACCTGGGTTAATGCCCTAAGCAAGGCTTCTTCTATCCCATAATGAAGATATTTTAACCAAAGGTGCATAATGATTTCACTATCCATAGTGGATTGGAAGATGGCCCCTTCTTCTTCTAGAATATGGCGTAAGGCATAGGCATTGATTAGGTTTCCGTTATGGGCAATTGCAAAGTTTTTACCCAAGTGGTGTACATGAAATGGTTGGGCATTGCGCAAAGTAGAGGGCCCAGTTGTAGAATAACGGACATGTCCAATGGCTAGATTTCCTTTGAGTCTATTTAGGCTTTGTTCATCGAATACCTCTGAAACCAACCCCATATCTATATGTCCATAGACCTTATGCCCGTCAAAACTTACAATTCCTGCACTCTCTTGCCCCCGATGTTGTAAGGCATAAAGGCCCAGGTAAGTGAGTTTAGATGCCTGGGGGTGTCCATAGGCACCAAAAATACCACAAGATTCCCTCAAAAGACCCATAGAACATTTATAACCTATCTCTATGGTAAAGACAATAAAAAAAGAAAAGGAGCCGCTATTCTAGGAATAGCGGCTTTTGAAGGTTATTATAGATACTTTAAATCCTTTGCTGGCTTGAACCGCACTACCTTTGTAGCTGGTATACTGATGGGCCTACCTGTTTGGGGATTTCTGCCTTCTCTAGCCGCCCTCTGTACTACTCTGAATGTGCCAAATCCTGTAATGGCTACTTTTTCTCCTATTTTTAATGTATCTCTAAGGATTTCAAACATGGTAGTTACAGCCTTAGTTGCTTCTACCTTTTTTAAGCCAGCTTGTTCTGCCACCTTACTGATTAATTCTGTCTTATTCACCGATCTTACCTCCTTTATTAAGATTTACCAATTACTACCACTTATTGCAAAAATTTAAAGAAATGTCAAGAGTTTTTGTGAGAGCTCTGAAAAAGAACTCTCCACAAAGGGGCTACGCCCCTTTGAAACCCCAAATAAGGAGGGAAATATCTTTAGCCCTCTATTTTTGGGAAGTTCGTGCTCCCAATCTCCTAAATATGAAAACTTCGAGTAAACTCCTTTAGCACAATATTTTAAAAACATCCTTTATCTTTTGGGGATCTAAAGGGGTGTAACTCCTTTAAGTTGGAGGGGCATAGCCCCTCCTCCATTTAGTGCCATAAGGTGTATCTTCTAAGATAATACCTGCTTTTGATAGTCTATCCCTAATGGTATCTGCTTTTTCAAAATCCTTCCTTTTACGCGCTACTTCCCTTTCAGCAATCAAACCTTCGATTTCTTCTACTGAGATACTTATCCCTTGTGTTAAAAAGGATTTAGGCTCTAATTTTAATATGCCCAAAATATCTCCTAAAATCTTCACTTTTTTAATGGCTTCAAAGAGTACTGCTTCCTCCTTTTCACCTTTGTCTAAATAGATGTTAATTTCTCTTACAGCCTCAAATAGGTGGCCAAGTGCCTTAGCGGTATTAAAGTCATCGTCCATTGCTATCTTAAATGCTTCTTCAATTTCAATTAATTTCTGATAAAGTGGCTCTGAGTTTATTGCTTTGTCGGGCTTTGATTTTTTGAATGCGGGGAGTCTTTGCTGGATTCTGTCTAAGGTAATGTATAATTTTTCTAACGCCCTTGTTGCCTCCTTTATCTTATCGTCTGAAAAGTCTATAGGGCTTCGATAATGGTGATTCAAAAAAAATAGGCGAATAGCCTCTGGGTGGAATTTTGCCACAACTTCCCGAATGGTAAAAAAGTTCTTTAGAGATTTAGACATTTTTTCTTGATTAATGGTTAAAAAACCATGATGGATCCAATAATTAACAAATGGTTTTTCTGTAGCTGTCTCTGATTGGACCCTTTCATTTTCATGATGAGGAAAAATTAAATCCTGGCCACCTCCATGGATATCAAAGGTTTTTCCTAAATATTTCATGCTCATGGCTGAACATTCAATATGCCATCCGGGTCGCCCTCTTCCCCAAGGACTTTCCCAAAATGGTTCACTTGGCTTGGCCCCTTTCCAAAGAGCAAAATCTAAGGGATGTTGTTTCTTTTGGTCAATCTCCACCCTTGCTCCAGCCATCATTTCTTCTAGGCTCCTTTTAGAAAGCCTTCCGTAATCCTTAAATTTTTTTACAGAAAAATAGACATTCCCATCGACTACATAGGCATAGCCCTTTGCCAAAATCTTTTCAATTAGGGCAATCATCTCTGGCATGTGTTCTGTGGCCTTGGGCTCTATATCTGCACGTGCTGCCCCAAGGCTATCCATGTCTTCATAGAAGGCCTTGGTGAAATATTGGGCGATCTCTTTAGGATCTTTTTGCTCCGCCTTTGCCCTGTTGATGATCTTATCATCTATATCAGTAAAATTTCTCACATAAGTCACTTTGTATCCTAAATAACGTAAATATCTCACTATTACATCAAATATGATCATAGAGCGGGCATGTCCCATGTGACAATAATCATAAACAGTAACTCCACACACATAAATATTTACCTTCCCAGGTACCAGAGGAATGAACTCTTCTTTTTTACCCGTTAAGGTATTGTAAATACGTAAGCCCATTTTTTAAATAAACAGTTTATCCTAAAACAGATTTTAATTCCACATTATGCAAATAGCAACGCCGTTTACGCTGGGGCTTCGCCCCAGACCCCGTTTGCCAAAAATGGAATTCATTTTCAAAACAAGGAATAACTTCATCTTTTAATACAAACCCAAATTATATAATTTGGGTTAATAGCTTAATGTACTTGCCTTGTCAACTTTAATAGTGATTAAAGCCCCTTTTGCCTTGATAGTGGAATTAAATAAATATAAAATATTAAATGGCATTTTGGAAAGAAGGAGGATATTATGGGTAAATTAACACGCTTTGGTGTTTCTATGGATGAGGCCTTGCTTAAGGCATTTGATCAATCTGCCCAGAAAAGAGGATACAAGAATCGGTCTCAAGCCTTAACTCAACTGGTAAATAATTGGCTAACTCAAAAGTTATTAGCCGACGAGACGGCAGTAGTTGTGGGGGTTATTATGATGGTTTATAACCACCACAAGAGGGAATTAGTAGATACTTTAATTGATTTGCAACATAAATACCTCTCTTCTATTATTTCCAGTTTGCATGTACATTTGAGTAAACACGATTGCTTAGAGATTATTGTCGCAAAAGGGAAAATGCAAAACTTAAGAGAAATCGGAGATAAGATAACCGGTATTAAGGGAGTAAAACAAGGGTACCTTCAAGTAGTAGCTAAAAAGGAGTAATCCAAAGTCTATTTCCATCAGTGATTACCTTAATCATGCCTTGCCTATCCGTGGAATAGATCTTGTGGCCATATTGGCGGTAATATGCCAAAACCTTGGGTCTAATATGACCAGAAAGGATTACATACTTTGGGCTTACTGACTTAATAAAGGAATGATCATAAAAACGAGGTGCTAAAAGCACTGTGCTCCTTAAGTCAAAGCCATTTTTGATCTCTGGGATGATATCTGGGGATAAGAGGAGGCTGAATTTACCATAGGTGAATTTTAATATTTGAGGACCAGGAGACTCTATAGTCACCCCATTAATTTCTTGGTATAGAGGCAGGGCTTTGGGTGAGATGCCTCTTTTATTTAGAGCATCCATAAGCCCCCTATTGGTTATTTTCCCATTTGACCAAAACACCTTTGGTCTAAATTGATTTACTAGAAAAGGGAGGCCATTTGAATAATTAGAAGAGGTCAATACAAGGTAATCTAACGAGGTAATCTTTTGCCTAAAAAGGAAAGGTGCAATCACCCTTTTCCCTATATCAAAATTTGATGAGCTTCCTCCATTAATCACCATATCTAGACCATGCGGGAACTGTACAAGCATGGCATTTCCCTTTCCTACATCTAAGAAGCTTATCTTAAGCTTTGAAGAAAGCATATGGGAAACAGGAACATAAGCCGTTTCTACCATTAAAATGGGCAATATGACAAAAAATGCATATCTAAATGTCTTTATTCTAAGATTAGTAACACAAAAGATAACCCCATAAATGAGGGCAATTTCAAACCAGCCCGGTGAGATGACCCAAAGACCCGCTTTTGGCAAATTGCTCATAAAATGAATAAATGCCAAGAGTTTAGAAAGCCCCCATGCCCCAGAATTTATAAGCACATCAGAAATTGAAGGCAAAGCAAATAAGGTAAAGATTGAAAGGAGTCCTAAAGGGAGAACAAAAAAGGCTATTGCAGGAATGGCCACAATATTGGCTAAGGGGGCAATTAGGGAAAGACGGCAAAAATAATGCATTACAAGAGGCAGGGTACCCAGCCATGCAGCTAGTGTGGCATAGAGACTGAATGTTAGCCACTTAAAGATTTTTTGGTACCAATTTTTGGGAGAAAAGTGAAAGATCCTTTTTGCTCCTGGAAGCCTTGGGGCGAGATAGATTAACGAAGCTAATGCCAAAAAGGAGAATTGAAAGGAGAGGTTGTATAACATAGGGGGATAGAAGATCAAAAGCAGCCATGCCGCTGCTGCCAAAAGGAGCCAGCTATCCTTTCCATGTCCACTAAATAATACCCACCAAAGTAAAAGCAGCATAATAAATGCCCTACTGGTGGCAGGGGAAAAATGGGTCAAAGCAGCATAAATAAAGGTTGGGATAAGACTTAAAATCACAATGATCTTTTTCAAATTAAATTTTAACAAAAGACATTCTGAACGGGAAAATAGGAACCAAATAGTTGCGTACATTAACATCATTACCATGCCTAAATGCAGTCCAGAAATGGCCAAAAGGTGGCTTACCCCTGACTTGGAAAAATCATCCCTTAACCTTTCAGAAAGACCCTGTTTTTCTCCTAGAAGGAGGGTGGTATAAACTGCCTTTGTTTCAGAAGAAAGGTTTTTGTTAAGAAAAATACGTATTCTACCCCTTAAAGATTCTAAAAACCTTGACCATATGGATAAATCCTTATAGCCCATAATAGATAACCTATTTTCACTGGTACTTAATTTTGCCCATACTCCCTTTGCTTTCCAAAATAGTGCATAATTGAAACGGCCTGGATTTAAAAACCCCTTTATCCTTTTAAGCCGCCCTATTACCTTTATCTTAGTTCCCAATGGATATGATGCTCCTTTATGTTGATAAACATCCATTAGGACTTTGCCCCTAAGGGGTATATATTGCTGGTTAACTAATATGTGTAATTTCCCCAAGATTAATCTTGCCTTTTGGGGGTAATATGTAGGTGGTTGGATAACAGTGCCTATAAGGACAACCTTTTTATCAAAGTATGGGGCAATTTTATTAGGTAAATTAAGGTATGAGGCCATAAGTGTAGCGCTGCAAAAGAACAAAAAACCACTAAATGAAATTAAAAAAACTCGGTATTTATTATATGTTAGACAGCTAAATATAAAGAGTATTACAGCGCTTGCCAAAAATAGATAAAATCCTTGAGGCCATTTTCCTCCTAAAAGCAGACCCAGAAAGAAAGGAGGAAAGAAGGAAATAAGGGGAGATTTAATGTAATTACTCAATATCATGTGGATTTTGAGTAATTGATTCCAAAATGCAAAGTGCAAATTGAAAAATGCAAAATGAGAAAATGAGATTAGGTCAAAGGAAATAATTTTGCATCTTGCACTTTGTAATTTTCATTTTTTCAATGTTTGCCAAAAATTCTACTGAATTTTGAGCAGATACGATTTAACTAGGGACCCGCTCAATTTCAGCACCTAATGCTTTAAGCTTCACCTCTATGCGTTCATATCCCCTATCCAAGTGATAGACCCTATAAACCTCTGTAGCGCCCTTTGCCGCCAGACCTGCCAAGACCAAAGAGGCACTGGCCCTTAGGTCTGATGCCATTACAGGGGCGCCTTTTAGGCCTTGGACACCCCATACTATTGCACTGCTACCATCGATCTTTATATTTGCTCCCATTCTCTTTAGCTCCAAGACATGCATAAATCTATTTTCAAAGATACGTTCAGTAATTACACTAATTCTATCGCCCAAACACATAAGGGCCATAAATTGGGCCTGCATGTCGGTAGGAAAACCAGGGTAAGAAAGTGTAGTTACATCTATACTGTGAATGGATGTACCTGCCTTTACTATAACTTTATTATGTTTTTCTTCAATGGTCATACCTGTTTCCCTCAATTTGTCAACCACTGCCTGCATATAGTTTAAACCACAATTTTTTATAATAATTTCACCTCCAGTAATCCCGGCCGCAACCATATAGGTGCCTGCCTCAATGCGGTCAGGGATGACAGTACATTCTGCCCCCGAAAGCCCATTTGTTCCTTCAATAGAGATGGTATTTGTACCTACTCCTTCAATCCTTGCGCCGCATTTATTTAGCATCTGAGCCAAGGCCTCTATTTCGGGTTCGCGGGCTGCGTTTTTGATTACTGTAACTCCTTTAGCCAAGGTGGCAGCCATCATTAAATTCTCTGTACCGGTTACTGTAGGGATGTCTAAATAGATATTTGCTCCCTTTAGGTGCCTTGCCCTTGCCTCAATGTAACCTTGATCGAGTCGGATTTCTGCCCCCATTTCTACAAGCCCCTTTAAATGTAAGTCTATGGGCCTAGCTCCAATAGCGCACCCTCCAGGTAAAGATACCTGGGCCCTCCCCAATCTAGCTACCAAGGGGCCCAATACAAGAATAGATGCCCGCATAGTGCGCACTAAATCATAGGGAGCTACATAACTTTTTAAGTTTGCTGCATTTGCTTTTAGGCATTCACCCTCTTCAAATTCAACCCCTAAGTTGGCCAATAATCTTTTTATAGTTACAATATCCCTTAATTTAGGCACATTATAATAGGAATGCCAATCAGAGGTTAAAAGGCTCGCTACTAACATGGGCAATGCTGCATTCTTTGCCCCACTTATAGTAACCTCTCCTTTTAGAGGCCTACCACCTTTAATAACTAGCTTATCCATTTTCGTTAAATTATTAGTTCGTTAATTAGTCGAATAGTTAATTTGTTAAATCATCAATTTCGTTAAACCGGTCAGTGATTTGACTACTCCCCGATTTGACGTTTCCGATTCAACCATTCAACGACTTTTTAGCGCAACTACCCTGGTATGTCCACTATAATCTTTAAAAAAACAAGGTGGGTCATAGGCACCTAAATTGCTCAGTCTTTCTATATCTGGTTTTTGGTCATAGCCGATTTCCATAATAAGCCAACCGCCTTTCCTTAGATATCTTGGACAGTTGTAAAGTAAGTAGCTAATGTATTTAAGACCATCAAGGCCTCCATCTAAGGCACATCTGGGTTCATAGTCTTTTACCTCTGGGTCCAATGTATTTAAGATGGCCCTTTTTACATAGGGAGGGTTGCTAACTATGAAGTGAAAACACCCTTCTTTAAAGCATGTCAAATCTTTACTTTTTACTGAACCTACACTTACTTTATACTGCCTTATATTTTGTTTGGTACATTCTAATGCCTCATTAGAGATATCTGTAGCTATTATATGGGCATGAGGTAATTCTTTAGCCAAACAAATGGCGATTGCCCCACACCCTGTGCCCCAATCTAAGATGTAAGGGTGGGGAGTAGGACCTTTCTTTATAGTCTTAATAGCTGTTTCTACTAATTTCTCTGTTTCGGGACGGGGGATAAGGGTGGCTGGAGTGACTTTGAATCTAAGTGACCAGAATATCTTATCTCCCAATATATAGGCCAGGGGCTCATGCGCTAAACGCCTTTTTAAGATGGCTTTAAAGGCAGCTAGTTCTTTTTTTGTCAGAGGCTGGTCATAGTGTAGATAAAGCTCAAGACGAGAATGGTTTAAAACAGAGGCCAAGAGCAACTCAGAAGTCAATCTTGGGGCATCTATATCCTTTTTTTTAAGATAATCGGTGCTCCATTTCAGCAAACGCTGAATATCCCAAGGTTCATGCATTAGAAGTTTACAGCACCGGTGGCCTCTGTTTGGAAGTGGGTAATCAAGGCATCTATAATTTTATCTAAATCTCCTGCTAATATTTCTTCTAATTGGTGAAGAGTAAGGTCAATGCGATGGTCTGTTACCCTATTTTGAGGGAAATTATAGGTACGGATGCGCTCACTTCTGTCCCCCGTACCCACTTGGGTCTTTCTTTGCTCTGCGATCTTTTCTTCCTGCTGCCTTTGTTTCACGTCTAAAAGGCGGGATCTTAAAATCTTCATAGCTTTAGCCTTATTTTTATGCTGAGAGCGTTCATCTTGACACTGAGCCACAATGCCCGTAGGAACATGAGTAATTCTAACGGCGGAATCAGTCACATTCACATGCTGTCCCCCTGGTCCAGAGGCCCGAAATACCTCTGTCTTTAAGTCCTTTGGATCAATATCAATATCTATATCTTCTGCCTCAGGTAAGATAGCTATTGTAACAGCTGAAGTATGAATACGCCCTTGCGCCTCTGTAATGGGTATCCGTTGTACACGGTGAACCCCACTTTCATATTTAAGACGGCTATAAGCGCCTTTACCTTCAATAAGGATAATAACTTCCTTAAAGCCCCCTATGCCCGTAAGGTGTGAACTGAGTATTTCTGCATTCCATCCTTTGTTTTCAGCATATTTGCTATACATTTTTAAAAGATCTGTGGCAAATAGGGCTGCTTCTTCCCCCCCTGTGCCAGCCCTTATTTCCAAAACTACATTTCTTTTGTCATTTGGGTCTTTAGGTAAAAGAAGGATTTTTAAAGTCTTCTCTAGTTGCTCCATCTTCTTCTTAATTTCCGCTATCTCCGCCTTTGCTAGAAGCTTAATTTCTTCATCTTTATCTTGCAAAAGTTCCCTATTTTGGAACAATTCTCTTTCTAAATTGCTATATTTTTGGTAGACTTGAACAATTTTAGATAACTCCGCATGTTCCTTAGCGTATTTTTGGTATTTTTCAGGATTTGATAACATTGCAGGGTTGGCCAGAGCAGTTTCCAGCTCTGTATATCTATTTTTTATACCCTCTAATGTTTGCCAGATATTACTCTGATTCCTCACTAATTCCATACTTCTCCTTAAATTTTTCTATTCGTCCTGTGGTATCAATAAATTTTTTCTTGCCAGTAAAAAAAGGATGGCACTTAGCACAAATTTCTACCTTAAGGTCCTTTTGGGTAGAACCCACTTCTAACTCAAATCCACAGGCGCATCTAATCTTAGTGCGGTAATATTTAGGATGAATTTCCTTTTTCATGCAACCTCCTTATTGATATAAGCTTTAATGCAAAAATCCTACTAGCGACCTAAAAGGTAATATAAAAAAATTTTTAAAATGTAAATAGTCACTGATTCATAGAGTTTAGGAATTCTTCATTTGTTTCAGTGACCTTAATTTTATCTAATAAAAATTCCATGGCATCTGCAGGATTTAAAGGAGATAGAAGCTTTCTTAAAAGCCAGATCCTGGGCAAATAATGGGGGTCTGTAAGTAATTCCTCTTTTCTTGTCCCGGATTTATTAATATCAATGGCTGGGAATACCCTTTTATCACTAAGACGGCGATCCAAATTTATTTCCATGTTGCCAGTCCCCTTAAATTCTTCGAAAATGACTTCATCCATACGGCTACCACTCTCAATTATGGCAGTGGCCATTATAGTCAAACTGCCACCTTCTTCTATGTTTCTTGCTGCTCCAAAAAAACGCTTAGGGCGATGTAGGGCATGGGCATCAATGCCCCCAGATAATATCTTGCCGCTGGCAGGCATAATGGCATTAGAGGCCCTTGCTAAACGGGTAAGGCTATCTAATAAGATTGTTACATCTTTTCTATATTCTACCAACCTCTTGGCCTTTTCCATGACTATTTCAGCAACTTGGATGTGACGATGAGCAGGTTCATCAAAGGTAGAGCTAATTACCTCTGCATCTACAGAGCGTATCCAATCTGTGACCTCTTCTGGTCGTTCATCGATGAGGAGTATAATGAGGTATACTTCCGGGTGGTTAGCACAAATTGCATGGGCAATGTCTTTAAGGAGCATAGTCTTACCTGTTCTGGGGGAGGCCACAATCAATCCCCTTTGCCCTTTTCCAATAGGGGTGAGTAGATCCATAATCCGTGTGGAATAGTTTGTGGGACTATATTCTAATTTGATCTTTTCATTTGGGAAAAGCGGGGTAAGGTGGTCAAAGAGTGCTATTTCTTTTGCCCTTTCAGGAGATCCATAATTGATATTTTCCACCTTTAATAGGGCAAAGTATTTTTCAGCCTCTTTGGGTGGTCTGATTTGTCCAGAAACTGTATCCCCTGTTCTCAAATTAAATCTTCTAATCTGAGATGGCGAGATGTAAATATCATCTGGACCAGGGAGGTAATTGTTATAAGGAGATCTTAAAAAACCAAATCCATCCGGTAAAATCTCTAATACGCCTTCTCCATAGATTACTCCACTCTTCTCAGACTGGGCTTGAAGTAAGGAGAAAATAAGCTCCTGTTTTGCCATATTGCTAGCACCTTCTACGTTAAGCTCCCTGGCTAATGCAAGTAAATCACCGATTCTCATGGCCTTAAGTGCAGTTAAATTCATAAACCATCCCTCTTAATTTTTTTTAATAGACTTGTTAAGCTTGAAAGAATAAGGCTTTAGTCACCTTCATAAATTGGAAAACATTTAAAAATTTATTTTATTAAAAACCCTCAGATACCTTTAGTTCAATCTTTCATTTCGAACCTCAAGGTGGGTAAATTTCTGTATAAAACTTTTTCCCAAAATTGTCAACCCCAAAAATTGACAATGTCATTTAAAAATTAAAAGTGCACTGTTTTTAATAGATTTAAAAATTAAAAGTGCACTTCATGATTAGTGTATTAAAGCCCCCAACGTTAGAG
>LJNA01000026.1 GCA_001304365.1 Syntrophobacter sp. DG_60
ATTACTGTAATCTTTATCTTATCCCCGGGCATTATATCAAAATGGAGCATTGCAGGAGTATTATCACCAGTATTTTCCCTTGTTAAAGGATAGCACACAGATTTTCTGAGATAGCCTTCCTTATATCCCTGTTTTACTCCCTCCTGAATGGTTTCTCTTAAATCTCCTCCTATAAAATGAACATCTTGCCCTATCTCCAAATAAACTAAGGTAATTCCTGTGTCCTGACAAAGGGGAATCTTTTCCTTCCTTGCCAACGCCTCATTTTCCAGCAGTTGCTCCAAACTTCTTTTGCCCCATGGCGATTCCTCTTTTTCTATGGCCGTTTTCAAGGCATTAACTACATCTTCATTGAGTGAAGTACAACTTTCAATGCAAAGCCTCTTTACTGCTTTGGTCAATTCAGCTACATTAATCTCCCTCATAACTCTATAGTATCTATCATCTTTCTTACTTCTTCTGCTGCTGCATGCAGACTCATTTTCTCTTCTTCTGTAAGTTTTATTTCCAAAATCCTTTCTATACCATCTTTACCCAATACTACAGGCACTGCCAAGGTACAGCCATTGATACCATATTCTCCATTAAGAAAGACAGCACAAGAAAAAACCCTCTTTCTATCTTGGAGAATGGCCTCTACCATCTCAGCGACTATGGCACCAGGGGCATAAAATGCACTGCGTGTTTTAAGTAAAGAGACAACCTCTGCACCAGCCCCCCTAGTCCTTTTTTCTATACTTTCTAAAGTAGATTCGTCCAGCAATTCTTTTACAGGAAGTCCGTTTACATTGGCCAAACGCATTAAAGGAAGCATATTGTTTTTCCCATGGGCCCCAATTACCATAGCCACTACATCCTCTGCTGAAACACCCAATGCCTGGGCAATAAAGCTCTGGAGTCTAATAGAATCTAAGGTACCAGACATCCCTACAATGCGGTTTCTTGGAAAGCCACTTACCTTATAGGCTATGTGTGTTAACACATCTACAGGGTTAGTTATTATCATAATAACGGTCTGTGGGGAGTGCTCAATAGCCTTATTGACTATATCTTTCATAATCTTTGCATTTGTAGAAAGTAAATCTTTACGCGACATCCCTGGTTTACGCGCTATACCTGCCGTAATTACTACTATATCAGAACCTGATGTTAAGGCATAATCATTTGTCCCTTCAATGATTCCATGAAATTTATATACAGGTGAGGCCTGGAAGATATCTAGACCTTTACCCTGGGGTACCCCTTCAATCACATCCAGTAGTATAATGTTAGCGGCGTCCCTTTGTGCCAAATTCTGGGCTACTATAGCGCCTACCGACCCAGCCCCAATAACACTTACTTTATCTCTTCTCATGGTCTCTCCTTATATGTTCTTAATGCGAAAAAGATCCGCTACGCTTGGACTCCTTTTTTCTCCTATTGATGGCTCTGCCATTTACTTTCTAAATTAGGATCTTGGATTGTCTCCATTACATAATCGGCAAACCCTGCTCCAGTAGCACCATCTTCTCTTCCTGTGATAATAAGTTTTTTCTCATATTGACCGCAGATATCCAGTCCCATTTCCAGCTTCTTGGCTTTGTCAGCGAAACCAATGTGGTTTAAGAGCATAACCGTGGCCCTTAGGATGCTAGATGGATCAGCATATTTGGCTCTCCCTTCTTCAACCATCCTTGGTGCAGTACCATGTATGGCTTCAAACATCGCATATCTCTTGCCAATATTTGCACTTCCGGCTGTGCCAACCCCTCCTTGAAATTCGGCCGCTTCATCGGTGATAATGTCCCCATAAAGATTTGGTAACACTACTACCCTGAACCCTGTCCTCCTTTTTGGGTCTATAAGCTTAGCAGCCATAATATCGATAAACCAGTCATCCCACTCTACTTCAGGATAATCCCTGGCTACCTGTTCTGCAGTAGAAAGGAACTTTCCATCACATGTTTTTATAACATTTGCCTTTGTGACAACCGTTACCTTGTTGATTTTATTTCTCTTAGCATAGTCAAATGCCATTTGGATTATTCTTTCAGAACCTTGACTGGTTATAACTTTAAAGTCAATAGCAAGATCGTCAGTGACATTTATCCCTCTTTTCCCTAGTATGTATTCTCCTTCTGTATTCTCTCTAAAAAATATCCAATCTATTCCTTCTTTGGGGACTTTTACTGGTCTTACATTGGCAAATAAATCAAGCTCCCGTCGCATTGCCACATTTGCGCTCTCAATGTTTGGCCATTTATCTCCTTTCTTTGGAGTGTATAACGGACCTTTTAGTAGAACATGGCATTTTTTAATCTCTTCCAAAATATCATCTGGTATGGCCTTCATGACCTTGGCACGATTCTCAATAGTAAATCCCTCAATGACCTTAAATTTAACCTTTCCGTTTTCAAGCTCGTCTTTTAACAAGAATTCCACAACCCGTTTGGCTTCCTTAGCAATATATGGTCCGATTCCATCTCCACCAACAATTCCTATTATGATTGGTTTTAGCTTGGCATAATCTATCCATTCCTCTGCTTTTTTTATGCGTTCAACTCTTTCAAGCTGGTCTTCTAATAATTTTCCAAATTGCTCCTTTGCTTTTTCAATGTTTTCTTTCATTTTTTAACCTCCTTACCAAGCCCGGTAGAGTAAGATTTACTACTCTCAACGGGGCAGGCTTAACAGCATAAAGTACATCATCCCAAGGATGGCGATAAAGCGGGGACTTAAGCCTTTTTTGGTCCAAGATGTGTCCAATTATCCCGATGCTTCTTCCTAAGACAAAAATGGCATTTAATGTACCTGCATCAATGATTTCATCAACCTCTTCCTGAGTAAAACCACAACCATAGAGTAAATCTGCAAATAACACACCAATACAGCCATCTACATTGAGGATCAAATTTCCCCGTTTTGTTGTGGTAATCTTCTCCACCTGTAAGGCAAAATCCAGGTATTTGGTCTGCGGAAACTTTTCTCTTGCATATTGAATAAGTAGCTGCACCCTTTTATCAGGATTCCTTACACTCTTTATCCTATGCCCAATACCTGGTATCAAGACCCCGGCTGTCTTCATCTCATCCACCATCTGCCTTGGGGTCTTATCCTCATTATAGAATTTGCAGAAATAATGGGCCGCTCCATCTATGGCCCCACCAAAGCGTGGGCCCACGGTCAACAGGCCACTAACTAAAGAAGAAACCAGATCCTTACCTGCACGAGCAGTAACAATGGCATTGTGTGCACCAGAAACACAAGGGCCATGGTCTGCCACTGTCTTTATGGCCATTTCTAAAAATTCTGTTGCCCATTCAGGCAGCCTCTTCTTAAACCACAATAGGCTTATCACGTCTCCAAAGCTATAGTTTTCCTCAATAATTTTACTTAATGGTACACCTGCATAAAGTACTTCTTCCCCTCGATCATCGCTTACAGTGCAGATAAAGCGGCCTGTCCTCCTTACGGCCTTTTGTGTTCTAGCTACTTCGAAGTCCATAGGCAGTTTCGGTATAGTAGGCTCGGGTCTTTCCTCAATTACCCCCTCCATCTTTAACTTCTCAAATGTTTCTCTAATAACGGTCCCGAAATCATCAAAGGAATTAGGCACAATAGCCCCTGCTTTTCTCAATGCCTCATTTTTTGCATCTGCTGTTTCCATATCAGATCTAGCCCTTGCCTTGGCATGGCCAAACTGTACCTCTGTAGAAAAGAGCTTGGAACAAGTACCAATACACCATGCTACTACAGGCTTTTTGATACGCCCCTCTTCTATAGCCTTTACAATCTGATATTCATCCGTACCGCCTATTTCCCCCAGAATTACTATCATCTGTATCTCTGGATTTGCCTCATATCTCAGGCAGTGGTCAATAAAGGTAGAGCCAGGATAAAGGTCGCCTCCTAAAGCTACCCCTTCATAGACGCCATCTGTGGCCTGAGAGACAATATTGTTTAATTCATTGAATAGGCCACCTGAAACAGCTACAAAACCCACACTGCCTGGCCTATATAGCTTACAACTTATGATATTTTCAATAGTACCTGCTGCATTTGCCACCCTGAGCGCCCCTGCAGCAATAGCCCCCACAGTGGAAGGGCCTATGATCCATTTCCCCTTTTGCTTTGCTGAAAAGATAAGCTCTCTTGTGTATCTTTCCGCTACACCTTCTGCTATAATGACCACTGTTCGAATATCGCTATTCTCTAATGCCTCTTTGGAGGTAGGATAGGCCGAGCGATAAGAGGCAAAGTTAATCATCACATCCGCCTCAGGATGCCTTTCTGTAGCCGCCTTTAGGCCTTGATAGATAGGTATCAATATCTCCTTTTCCCCAAAAAAACACTGGTGATAGCCACTCCTATTAGGGGTGGCAATGGCTGCTACACTCGGAATCTTCCTTTGGCAGATATAGTCAAAGTCTAACATCCTTTGTATAGCCCTAGTATGGTAACCATAAAATATGGCCTGAGTATCCCGGTCGAAAAGTGTATATTCTTTCTTTTTCATAATATACCTCCTAATGGGCCAAAGCCATCTTGACTATCCTTGTCATGTGCGTCTCTGGGCCATAGACCTCTATAGGTACACCAAGGGTCTCTCCCAACTGCCTCATTCTTGTTAGGCCCGTTTCATAGTTTGGTCCCCCTCTTCTTACATATATCTTTGCATTTACATTTTTTAGCTTTTCCTTATATTCTTGAAGTGCCTTTATAATGCCATCAAATGTCCTTGCAACATCAGTAAAATTGGCAATACCCCCTCCAATAAGTAGAACCTTTGGCCTCCCTTCTGGGTCCCTTTCCCTGGTCATCAGGTCTAATATGGTCTTTGCGTACTCATATGTCTCATCAGTACTTGGATCACCACTGTATTCACCATAATTTCCTAGTTCCTTGCTTGCCCCCATATCTGAGATGGTGTCTGTATAGACTACACTTGCCCCACCACCAGCCACCATTGTCCAGATACGTCCTTTTGGATTAAGGACTGTAAGTTTTAAAGAAGCACCACTTCCTTCATCGACGCTCCTTATATGTGTCTCCTCAGGTGTCAATTTTCTGCCAAATGGTGCAGGAAAGGCGATATCCCCCCAGGCCTCTGCACAGTCAAAGTGGGCAGTATCGTCAAGTCTTGCCACAAGATCAAAGGGAATTATTTGCTTTTCCAAAATAGTAAATGGGTTAAGTTCCAGGTAGGCAAAGTGGAGGTCAGAAAACAACTTGTAAAGGCCGCAAATGAATGGGATAAAAACCCCTCTTTTTTCTTTAAATTCCTCAGGCAGCCCATCAGAAACAATCTCTTTTAGTTTTTCTTCTGATGTAGGTATAGGAATAAAGATCTCTCTTACCGTTTCCCACACTTCCTCTATATCTACGCCACCTTTCTCAGAAAGATAGACCTTATCACCACCCCTCTCAGAGACCATGGCCATATAAAGTTCTTCTTTATGAGGTACAAAAGGTTCAACAAGAAAATGGGTAAGTTTATCTTTGACTTCCCCAATGGTCAGCTCCTTTCCCATCCTCTCAGAAATCCAAAAAAGTTGGTCTGGCTTTACTACAAGCCCTTCCTCTTTTAGCCAGGGGTGGTCTTTAAGATAGTCCTTTAGTGTGTGGCCCTCCTCTACCAAGACTGCCTTAAAGGGATACTCCAAGGTTGGGAGGTACCTCTCCCAAAACTTCTTAAGAAGCCTCTTTCCCTCAAACTCTCTAATGCCCCTTTGTGCCATCTTTTAAACCTCCTCTCTTTTAAAAGGCCTTAAGCACGTCAAATAGGCTGGCAATGCCTGTTACACCCTTTCCCTCTGTACATATCAACACACGGGACAAGTTTTTCTCTGCCATAAACTTTGCCACATCCCTTACGTCCGTGTCAGGGCTGACACAAATTGCCGGTTCGCTCTTGATCTCCCCTACTTTTACCATCTTAGGATCAAGGCCCGTGGCAATTACCTTATAAACTGCATCACGAACAGTTATTATCCCATAGGGCTCATCTTCACTGGCCCTTTCCACGATCAAAGAACGGATTCTAAAGTGTTTCATCTTAGAAATTACCCAGGCAATTGTGGCATCTGACTCTACTCTAACCAAATCCTTTGTCATAATATCCCTTGCTTTCATAACTCCTCCTTCTAGGCCTTAGTCTTCATATAGGCTAGGGTTCCACCCGCCAATAGAATCTCTTTCTGGCGGTCAGATAGCTGATAGGTTACGTCAAAAGAAACTCCCTTTGTTTTATTTAAAACCCTTAAATCTCCACCCTCTTTTATTGCCTGTATGATGTTTTCTATTTCCAATTCATCCCCCTGCTCCAGTTTTTCATAATCTGATGGATCTCTAAAGATTAAAGGGGCAATGCCAAAATTGACAAGATTTGCTGCATGAATACGCTCAAAAGATTTAGCAATTACAGCCTTTACCCCTAAATGCATGGGACAAATAGCTGCGTGTTCACGCGAGGAACCCTGTCCATAGCTTAAGCCACCTACAATAACATTATGCCTACCTGCATTTTTATGCTCCAAGGCCCTTTTATGGAATGCAGGGTCTAATACCTCAAACACAAACTCTGCATACTTTGGCACATTTGACCTATATTTCATACGGCTCCCAGCAGGGATAATGTGGTCTGTAGTGGTTTCATCTCCTACTTTAATAGTGGCTACGCCCATAATCTTTTCTGGCATAGGCTCACTTACAGGTGGTGCCCCAATGTTTGGTCCACGATAGATCTCTATCTTTTCTGGTTCAGGTAAAGGGGGAATAAACATGCTGTCATCAATAAGGAACCTTTCAGGTAAGGAAATCTCTGGATAGGGGATACCTAATTTCCTTGGGTCTGTAATTTTACCAGTGATTATAGCGGCTGCGGCTGTCTCAGGACTTACTAGATACACCTGGGCGCTCTTTGTTCCACAACGTCCTAAAAAGTTTCTATTTATAGTGCGTAGAGAAACGCCATTGCTCCTTGGTGCATGGCTATTTCCAATACAAAAACCACAGGTACACTCAGCTATCCTAGCACCAGCAGCAATTAACTTATTTAATGCCCCATTTTGGGCAAGCATCCCCAACACCTGCCTAGAACCCGGTGCTACTACAAAACTTACATTTGGATGGCATCGCTGACCATCTAGCATCTCTGCTACCATCATTAAATCGCGATAAGAAGAGTTTGTGCAACTTCCTACACCCACCTGATCTACAGGAAAGCCTTCAATCTCCTCTACCCGTTTTATATTACCTGGGCTGTGAGGACAGGCAATCAGAGGTACTAATTTGCTTAAATCAATCTCAACCTCTTTGTCATAAACAGCATCTGCATCTGCAGAAAGCAGGGTCCAATCCACTTCTCTAGCCTGTGCCCTTAAAAAATCACGCGTAAGCTCATCGCTAGGGAAGATGGAGAAAGTCACACCGCACTCTGCCCCCATATTGGTAATAGTTGCCCTTTCAGGCACTGTTAATGTCTTTACCCCATCCCCTTTATATTCAAATACACAACCTACATTGCCTTTTGTGCTAAATATCTCTAAAACCTTGAGAACTACATCCTTAGCACTCACCCAAGGTGGCAATTTCCCAGTTAGGTTCACCCCAATCACCTTTGGACAGGTCATGTAGAAGGGTCCACCAGCCATGGCTACGGCCACATCTAAACCACCGGCGCCAATCCCTACCATCCCTGTCCCACCTGCTGTAGGGGTATGACTGTCTGAACCCAATAAGGTCTCTCCTGGTTTTGTAAACCTCTCTAATTGCACTTGATGACAAATGCCATTGCCTGCTTTGGAGTAAATAATCCCATACTTTGCAGCAATGCTTTGGAGATATTTGTGGTCATCTGGGTTCTCAAAGCCTGCCTGGATGGTATTATGGTCTACATAGCTTACAGAAAGCCCGGTTTTTACCTTGGAGATATCCATAGCCTCAAATTGTAAATAGCACATAGTACCTGTAGCATCCTGGGTAAGGGTTTGATCAATTTTAATGCCGATCTCCTCCCCAGGGACATACCTGCCCACTGCCAAGTGGTTTTCTAATATCTTTTGGGTAAGTGTCTTTCCCATAGCCCACTCCTCTGAAAAAAGAGATTTAATTCTTAGGATAACATATAGGCCTTTATTTGGCTATTATTTGCCATTAAAAAAATCGATAAACGGTCTATTTGGGAAGGTGAACGGTTTTTTTAAATGACGCACGGTTTTTAGACGCTGGGGCTGCTCAATAGGTAACAGAAAAACTTTTAAATTCGTCTCTATGAGTTTCCCAGGCAACGTCTACCTTCCTTACCTTGGCCCAAGGTGAGCCAACATGGCACCAGCGTATAATCTCCTCAACCCTATCCCTTTCACCCTCAAACATTGCCTCTACTTTTCCATCCCTTCGATTTTTTACCCACCCAGTAATCCCTAATCTTACGGCCTCATCTTGAGTAAAGCTGCGAAAGAACACGCCTTGCACCCTACCCTCAATAATTACATGTGCCCTTACCTTATCCATAAATTCCCTCTAGGTAATACTTGACTATCTTACCAAAACCCGTGTTCTTTCAAGAATGCCTCATCTATTTTTTTCTTCTGCCAAGCAGAAAGCAATCTTAACACATATTTTCCAATGATGTCTGTCTCAATATTTACCTTATCATTTACTTTACGTTGGCCTATAGTAGTGACCCTTGCAGTATAAGGAATGATATTTACTTCAAAGCCTTTCCCAAAGCACCGATTTATAGTAAGGCTAATGCCATCTATGGCAATTGAGCCCTTTTCCACTACATAAGGCATCCAATCATCTGGGATAGAAAATGTAAATATTATATTCTCACCCTTTTCGTTACGATCTGTTACTACCCCAATGGTGTCTACATGACCAGCGACCAAATGTCCGCCTATCCTATCCCCGAGGCGCAAGGATTGTTCTAGATTTACCTCTTGCCCTTGATTTATGTAGGAAAATGTAGTGCGGCTAAGCGTTTCTGGTGAGAGCTCTACACAAAATCCTTCCTTGCCCGTATCTATTACTGTAAGGCATATTCCACTTACAGCAATGCTATCTCCTATCTTTAAATCATTTAGTTGGAAAAGTGGCTTCAAACAAAGCTTCATCCCTTTTGCCCTTTTCTCAACCCTAATAACCTTGCTTTTTCCCTGTATTAATCCTGTAAACATCTAGAAATTTTTTTAAGATTTATTATACATTACCTAAGTTGAGTCAAGCCCTTTTTTTGTAATTACCTAAAAAGGTCCTCAACAAGGTGTTAACAAAGCTTGGGTGATAAATCTTCCTCACTTAATAAACGATCTCCTTAAGAATATTCTATCCACCCTCATATCCTTTACTGGACACCCTCTAACCCAAAAATTTCACTCCGTCAAATCGAACTTAACTGTGAAATTACTTATCAGCATTATTAACAATTATTCTTTTGTTAATAACTATTCATTGATCTTAATATATAACTAGCAAATATTGAACCTTCTGCTTACTCTCATACATAGGTACTTACTATCTATGTCTTGCTGAGAGAATCTTAACTTTCTTTAAAATTCCTTATCTATTCCCATACCTTTCTTGATAGGTGCAATCTTTTATTGATTTCCTCCAGGAAGTAGGGCTCTCTGCTGGATATCCTACGGGAATTACTGTAATTACCTCATAGTTATCAGGAATCTTTAGGACATCCCTTACCATTTTCTCGTTATATTTTGTATCCACCCAGCATGAGCCCAACCCCAATGAGTGGATCTCTAAAAGCATATTCATCACAGCTATGCTACCATCCATTATCACACAACTGCTTGATTTATTTGACAATACACATATAGCTACTGGGGCATCTGCAATAAATTCTGACCAAGGTGAGATCTCAGATAATTGCTCCCTTGTCTCTTTTTCTCTTATAACTATGAATTCACATGGCTCACAATGATTTGAACTAGGGGCCCATATCCCTGCCTCTATTATCTTATTTATTAATTCAATAGGAACATCCTTGTCCTCATACCTCCTTATACTCCTTCTGCCTTTAATAACCTCTAAAAGGTCCATTGTCTTACCTCCCTTAAGACTCTAAAAAAAACAAAATAAATTTAAAATGATTATTTCCTTTATGTGCAAAATTGTGTAAACAATTTTGCAAGTAACTATATATTATACTTTTTCTGTTTTGAATAGAAGATGAAGAACTCTAAAGTCTCTATAATAAAACAAAGGCTTTCATCCATTCTTACTTATTCTCAGCAGTTGGGCTTAGATTTGGAAAGGGAAGAGGATAGATTTAAATGGTTTCTGGCATCAATTTTGTTTTCTAAAAGGATTTCTTCAAAGATAGCAGAAAGGACTTACAGAGATTTTGAGAAAGAGAAGATATTGACTCCAGAAGCCATTATTAATGCTGGATATGATAAGGTGGTACAAGTGCTGGATGCAGGTGGGTATGTCCGCTATGATTTCTCCACGGCCTCAAACCTGCTTAATATGGCAGAAAAATTAAAGGAAGAGTACGGTTCTTTAGAGAATCTCTATGATCAAGCTAAAGATAGTAAAGACCTTGAAAAAAAGCTTACCGAGTTTAAAGGGGTAGGCCCAACTACACTAAATATATTTTTACGTGAGCTTAAGTGGGTTTGGGGAAAGGCAAATCCACCAATTTCTCCATTGGCTAAGCAGGTTATGGCAAGACTTGACTTAGGAGAGGAGGCCTTAAATGAACCCTCCTTAGAATCCCACTTGGTGAGGATAAATTTAGAATTTTGTAAAAAGAAAAGGTGCTCTGTTTGTCCTCTAGATGAGATATGCAAAAAGTAGCAACTGTCCATCATTTTCTATTTACCTTTACCGCAGAGAACGCAAAGATCACAGAGCACAAAAGTAAAGCATTTTTAAAATTCTTATTTTTCTCTGCGTTCTCTGCGCACTCTGCGGTGAACGATTACAAAAAGTAAAAAAGACATTAAAGCTCAGCGTATTTCTTTTTTTCCTCGTCCTTAAATTGCATTTCATAAAGCCTTCTGTATAAACCGCCTCTGGCTAGCAATAATTCATGGCAACCCTGTTCTACAATATGTCCATCACTTACTACTACAATCTTATCTGCCCGATGGATAGTAGAGAGACGGTGGGCAATGATTAAGGCAGTACGGCCTTTAAGCAGATTTTCTAAGGCCTTTTGAACTATCCTCTCTGATTCTGTATCTAAAAAGGAAGTGGCCTCATCCAGTATAAGAATAGGGGCATTCTTTAAAATGGCCCTAGCAATGCAAATTCGTTGCTGTTCACCACCAGAAAGCCTGACCCCTCTTTCACCAAGTATGGTATCAAATCCCTGTGGTATCTTTTCAATAAAATCTAGGGCATAGGCTGCTTCAGCCGCAGCTATTAGTGCCTCCTCTGTACAATCAGGACAGCCATAGCAAATATTGTCTCTTACAGTGCCATTAAATAAGATTGTATCTTGAGTGACTAAGGCAACCTGGCCACGCAGGGATTTTAGGCCTACTTCCCTAATATCATGGCCATCTATTAAAATATTCCCTTTTTCCACCTCATAGAATCTGGGCAATAAATTCACAATGGTGGTCTTCCCTGCCCCGCTAGGGCCTACCAAGGCAACTACCTCACCTGCATGGATGGTGAGATTTACACCCTTTAGCACCCATGACTCATTGGTTTCATATCTAAAATAGACATGCCTGTATTCAATTTTATTGGAAAAATCTAGTAATTCTTTAATGCCTTTTTCCTTTTGCTCAGGGATTTGGTCTAATATATCAAACACACGGATAGCAGCAGCTACTCCCTGTTGAATAATATTATTGATAGTACTTAGGCGTTTAATGGGACGATAGAGCATAAACATAGCCGCCAAAAAGGAGAAGAAATTGCCAGGTGTAGAAACCCCATTGATTACCTGATAGCCACCATACCAGATGACAAAGGCTGCGCCCATCCCGCCTAAGAGTTCCATAAGCGGTGAACTTATAGTGCTTATGCCTATGGCCCTCATGTACCACCGGAAAAGGCGATTGTTGCTTTCCTCAAATCGTGCCTTTTCATGCCCTTCCATGCCAAATGCCTTAACGATTCTAGTCCCGGTAAAGGTCTCCTGCATTAAAGAGGAAAGTTCACCCATGGTCTCTTGACTGGAGGTACTGATGCGACGCAAGCGACGGCCAATTTTTATAATAGGGCTAATGGCTAGTGGAAATACTACCATAGTAATAAGGGCCAATTTAAAATCGCGTAAAAATATCACTATTGTAAGCCCCATTATAGTAAACGCATCGCACAAGGCACCTGTTACTGCCCCTGAAACGGCCTCTTGAATAAGGTTTACATCGTTAATGATGCGGCTCATTAAGATGCCTGTGTGCTGTTTATGAAAATAGGAAAGGGGAAGGTCTATGATATGGGCATATAATTTTCCGCGTAAATTGGTTACAATCCTTTGACCTACATAATTCATTAAATAGGTTTGAAGATAAAAGAAGATGCCCTTAATGGCATAGAGGACTAAGATGGCCAGTGGAAGCAATTTAAGCATCCTCAGATTTTTTTCTAAAAATATCTTATCTAGTACAGGTTTCACTAAATAGGCTGAGCCGGCGGTGGTCAAGGCCACTACCAGCATACAAAACATGGCAAAGATAAGAAGATGGAAGTGAGGTTTAACCCAATCTAAGATGCGTTTATAGATATGCATTGTCTCTTTTTATATTTCTAAAATATTTTTTGCCAATTGGGCAACACGCTGGCTAGCACCAGGTGTGCCCAATCTTTTGCGCACTACTTTTAATGACTCTTTAATTTGCCTTAATTTTTCTGAATTTTCAAGGAGAGAAAAGGCTGCTTCTGCAACATTTTCTGGCCTTGCCTCATTTTGTAAAAATTCTGGGATAATCTTTTTCTCTGCTACCCAATTTACCAGCCCAATATAAGGAATATCAACCAATCTTTTACCCAAAAAATAACTTAACACCGAAAGTCGATAAATAATAATAAAAGGTTTTAAAAGAATGGCCGCTTCTAAGGTAGCTGTACCTGAAGCTACTAGCAAAAACAAACACCTTCTCATAGCTTGATAATTATTTTCTTTTAACAGCGCTATTTTGGATAAGTCAAATTTCTTCTTTAGCCATTGTATATCAAGTGTAGGGGCAACAGGGAGAGCGAATCTTAAATCGGGTCTCTTTTGCCTCAAGATCTTAGAAGTTTCAATCATAATAGGTAAAATGCGTTTTACTTCACTCAGGCGACTGCCTGGCATAAGGCCAATTACCTGCCCGCCATCGCTATGCTCAGGCATTAGCAGGCGGGTAGGCTGTGAAACATTTTTTGGTTCAGGGATGATATCCAATAATGGGTGGCCAACAAAGTTTACCTTTACATTATATTTTTTATAAAATCGTTTCTCAAAAGGCAGAATTACCGCCATTTCATCTACTAAATTGGCAATCTTTTTAACGCGTGACCTTCGCCATGCCCAGACCTGTGGGCTAATATAATAAAGCACAGGTATACCATTTTCTTTTGCTATCTTTGCTATATGCAGATTAAAATCGGGATAATCAATAGGAATAAATAATGATGGTGGGGAGGTGTTAAATGTGGTCTTTATGCGTTTGCGGGCAAGCCAAATGTCTCTTAGATGCCCTATTACTTCAGTTATCCCTACTACAGAAAGCTTTTCAGTAGGGTAAATACTCTTTAAGCCTGCCCTTCTCATCCGTGGTCCACCAATACCTAGGATATCTACTTCAGGCATAAGGGACTTAAGGGCGTAAATAAGGTTTGCCCCATGCAAATCCCCCGAGGCCTCTCCAGCTATCATGAGAATATTTTTTTTCTCACGCATAAAAATTATAAAATACTTCCTTGCTGATATGAAATCTATCCCCTAAAAATGACAAATGACAAAGCTCAAATGTCAAATCAAGCCCAAAATCCAAATGACTAAAACAAAAATGACAAACAAAAAAAGAAAGTTTTGGCATTTAGGCATTTGGATTTCATTTGAAATTTGGATTTTGACATTTGTGCTTTAGGGTTTGCTATTCTCTCCATTATCTCTTAATCTCTATAAATCTTAATTTATCTTCTTTTAATTAAGTCTTGTTCCATAAACTTTTTGATTCAAGTCGCTCCTTAATTTGTTCATTAATGGCCAATGCTACTTCCAAGACCCGAAATCCTGCTTCTCCAGATACCACAGGGGGAACTCCCCCTTTTACCGCCTGTAGAAAAGCACTGATTTCCTGCTTTAATAGGTCTTCTTTAGGGAAACACAGGTGTTTGGTAGAAATAGAAACCCCTTCTCTTTTAAAGATATTGAGCTCAGATTTTACATAATCCAAAGAAAAATAGGCATCTTCTTGGAATATGCGTATCTTTCGCATCTGTTTATCAGAAATACGACTGGCTGTAAGATTGGCTACACAACCGTTTTTGAATTCAAGTCGTACATTGGCAATATCCACATTGGAAGAAACTACAGGTACCCCTACCGCCCTAATTTCCTGCAAGGGTGAGGGCACTGTAGCTAGAACAATATCTAAATCATGAATCATTAAATCCAGTACCACATCTACATCGGTTCCCCGTCCAGGAAATGAGCTAAGCCTATGTGATTCAACAAATACAGGGTTTTTTAACTGCGAGAAAAGGGCCATTACTGCAGGATTAAATCGCTCTAAATGCCCTATTTGAAGTATCACACCTTTCTCTTTGGCCAAGGCAATCAATTCTTCCGCCTCGTCTAAACTGGTAGCTATAGGCTTTTCCAAAAGCACATGGATGCCCCTTTTAAGGCATGTCTTTGCCACTTCATAGTGCGCTACTGTGGGCACTACTACACTAACGGCCTCAATTTGCTCTAATAAAGGCCAAAGTTCGCTAAATGTTCTACATCCATATCTTTTTGCCACCTCTTGAGCACGGGTGCTATTGATATCCATTACACCTACCAGTTCTGTCTCCTCTAAAGAGGCATACTTATCTGCATGGTATCTTCCTAAATAGCCTACACCAATTACACCTGTCCTGATATATTTTTTATGCATAGGAAACTTACTTTTTAACCCATTCTGGGACACGGGCATCGGGTATTGAGTCGTCTCTTGGAATATAAGGCTTTAGGTCAATAACTGGGGAGCCATCCAATGCATCAATTTTATCAATATGGATAATATTCCCATCAATTGATAATATCTTGCATATAGATATACCAATAAGATTGGGCCTTACTGGAGAACGAGTAGCAAACACACCTGTTAGGGGATTTCTTCGATCTCCCCTGGGATGAACTTGAAGAATATTTCTTTTTTCAGCAGTATCATTTTTATGAAACCAATAACATACTATTACATGGGAAAATTGATGTAATCCTAAAAGGGCATCCTCATACTTTTTATAAATCTCAATAATAGTGGTGTGCTTTGTTTTTTTAATTACCCCGATGGAAAAAATTTGAAAATCCTTTGATATTGGAGAACTTAGAGCAATAGTTAATAAAAAGGGAGAAACAAGAATTGACAAAAGAAAAATTTTGGTCAAGTCTCTCTTCTTGTAATTATAAGCTTGATTTTAACACCTTTATTCGATTCTTCATACGCTGTGTCAATTCCTTTAAGGCATTTTGGAGTCCTATCATGTCTTGATGCCTCTTATATAGCTTTTCTATCTCTTCTAGCCAATATTGTATACTTTCTAACTCCTTTTTACCCAACTCCTGTTCCATCTTTGCCTTAAGCTTTTTTACTAAGCTTGGATCAAACTGCTGCCACATATCCTCAACCTAGCCTTATGGCCAATTGATGAAGAGTAATAACTAGAAATTCTCTTAAAAAGATCACTGCCAAGATGGCTACTATAGGAGATAAATCAATTCCTCCAAATACTACTGGTAAATAGCGGCGGATGCGCCAAAGTACTGGTTCTGTAGCAGAATAAAGGAAGCGCACAATAGGATTATAAGGATTGGGGCTAACCCAGGAAATTATGGCCCTAATAATGATTATCCACATATAAATATTTAGGCCAATATCTAATATATTGGCTAAGGCATTGAGAAAATTGACTATAATAAACATTTTGGGATTTATAACATAATTAAAAATTTAGCTCAACCCCAATCTTGACTTTGATGGTAGGAGAAGATAGTCTTTTTTAAAAGACTATGGTATTAAAAGAAAAAAGAGAGAAATTAATAAAAATATATAATCAATTTGAAAAAGATGTATTTGATTTTAAAAAACAGGCTGTCTGCAAAATAGGGTGTGCTGATTGTTGTAAAAATATGGCTACTATCGATATTACTACATTAGAGGGAATCATTATATATGAGAGGATTGATTCATTTTCTTCATCAATAAAAAAGGAGATTAAAAAGAGATTAAATCAAAATAAGTTTGAAAAAGAACATAAAAAATTGGTCAATTGCCCATTTCTTAAAGAAGATAATACTTGTCTAATCTATGATGTACGCCCCTTTAGCTGCCGCTGGTTATATTCGGTTAAGAGGTGTAATGAAGGGCCTCCTACAATCCACCGCCAGGTGTTTGAACATGCCAATAAAGCAATAAGAGAAATACAACAATTGGATGACAATGGGTATTCAGGATATCTTAGCTTCATCCTCTATCTGCTTGATAAACCAGATTTTAGAAAGACATATCTTTCAGGAAAATTCCATCCTGAAAAGATTGTGAAATTTGCTATGAGACACAAGCTTTCAATTAACAGGCCTTCGACAGGCTCTGCTGTTATCTGAAGTTTTGACGGCACAAAAAAACAAGCTTATCGAAGCTGATTTTTTTATCTCGTGAAATTACTTATCAAAACAATCAATGACTGTCTTTAGGTAGAACATCATAATTCCTTTATTTTCATCCCTTATCAAACATTCTTCTTCTGGTTCTTCCATCAGTGCTTCAACAACATATCTTAAAACCTCTGGTTGATTATAATTATCAATTATCCCTTCTACAGTCTCTATAAAAGCTGTCTCCGACTCACCCTCAAGATATTTAAGCACCTTCATATTTGACTCTTCAACCTCATCTAAAGTCTTCTCTGTAATTTCAGGCAATGGTGTAGCTCCCTGTGACATTATCTGCCAAACTACTACCCCTAAATAAAGTAACAATTCCCGCTCATCCTGATTTAAAATATCATCACCTGCTGCCATAAGATAGGCAAGAATAAGTGGTCGTTGTTTACTCATGCGGTTAATCAGTTTTGGCACTTCTTGTGGAGACATTCCTCCTATTTTTTTCCATGTCTTTTCAACTGTGTCTGAAGATATTGAATCCATAGTCACCTCTTTAATTTATAATCCCAAATTTATACAATAATTTGGGATTAAATCAAAATATGAAGTTATTCCTTATTATAAGAATAAGTTCCATTTTTGGCAAACGGGGTCTGGGGCGAAGCCCCAGAGTAAACAGCGTTGCTATTTGCATAATCTGGGATGGAATTCATAACATTTTATTTCTTACAATACCTAATAATGCCATTAAAATTTCTGATAATGTTCCTGATGTAAAAGAAGTCTGCCATAGGCGAATTTGGACAAAGTAAAAGAAATCTTTTGCATCATGTTATCTGCGGTTGCGGCTATATCATTATTAGCTTTCCTTAACAAATTCACGATTCAAGACCAGGCCCCAAACCCCCTTTTTTTATCTTCAGCCAGGGGGGGTATCCTGCCTGCACTAATATTTCTGTCTCACCACAGAAATAAAAAATAGTATAGCTAGGTTTAGAGCCAAGGCACTTAGAACCCAAAACATGCCCCTAATTAGCCAAATAACAGGGGCTCTAGCTGAAAGACAATGATTAAGTCATCAAGCGGCACATCCATGCTTAAATTGCCGAAATACAGCTTTTTGAAATTACCCATAAACGAAAACCCATCGGTTGCCGCAAGAGCAAACACGATGGGCTTTCAGTGGGCCTTTGGATGAGCTCTTAGAAGTCAAGGGAATCGGCCCAACGTTGCAAATCAGCCGCAGCGTTTAGCTGTCGGCTGCAAGAGCCTTGTTATGTGCCGCCTCGCATCTAAATCAGATGTGGTTCAAACAGAAGATGCTCCGCGACAAAAGGATACTACCATTTTGAACGCTCTTTTCTCCATCTTAGAACGGATCTCAATCCTTCCTGCGCGACCCTTCTACCTTGGATCTCGTCGAACAGTGCAAAATTTACAGCATTTATTGCATCAACGTTTCTCTTGCT